>CAYOHV010000063.1:0-2893 GCA_964403825.1 uncultured Bifidobacterium sp.
CCTGGTGAGGTCAAAAGCAATGGCACATAGGCGACAACGCCAATGATGAACAGTTGCAAGCGGAGAGTTCGTTTGGATTCGTTGGTCATGAGATTGGAGCGCAGGGAGCACCGCCATCGGTGTATTCCCTTGATTGACGCCACGGTCCATCTTCCCACCCGCGGACCGGTGGCAGGCTGACACCAGCCTGAATCAAGTCACGTAGGACAATGGACGCCAATCGTTCTGCTCCATCAGGGCAAAGATGCCAGTTATCTGGCTTTCGTAAGAGATAGGTCACGCCGTTTTCATCGGTCACGGTGCGTGTGTAATTGCCGTCTTGGTCGCGGAAGGCTTCATCAATTTCAGGCACGATGAGTTTGCCTCGGAATTCCGGTTCGAGACTCTTAATGAGTGCATTGATGTTGTCGACGTTATTGGAACCACCCGGCAAGATCGGCAACCACACCAGTGTGGCACCGTCTTTGGTCATGGCTTGAACGAATTCACGGGCAATTGGTTTGTAGGCATCGATACCGTTTTCGCTCACAAAACGAAAATCCCAAAGACCAACCATGGCAATAATGAGTTTCGGTTTCTCTACCGCAATTGCTTCTTGCCATGCGGTGCGCCATTCCGGAATATGTACAAGCCCAATACCCGGACCAGAACGCATTAATACTTTGGTGGCGCCGGCCGCTTGGAATGCAGCGGCTAAAGCAGGTTGCGCATCCACACCACTGGAGTCGCCGCCGATCATGACAGTGGCGCCGTAAAGTCCACCGCCGACGGAACTTCCCGGTATGGCGGAAAGAGGCAGCACTTCATATACCTCATCCGGCGAATACACCGTTCCAACTTTTACATCGGCATAGGGGATAAACACTTTGGGTGGATTTGCGGTAACGACAAACGCGCAAACGACGGAAAGGGATAACGCCACGGCGGTAACCGGTAGCGCGGTTTTCGTTGTACGCAAAAGTTTCTTTTTACGAATGGGCATTTCCAGCAAGTAATACGAAACCAATGAAACAGCAATGGTGGCGGCCATTCGCACGCCAAAGAGCGGCCATTGCGAAAGACCGGTGCGGTCTTCATTGATCCATAAAAAGATGGGCCAGTGGTAGAGGTAAAGCCCGTAGGAGAGAAACCCTGCCCAACGCATAAACGACAAAGAGAAGAACCATGTAAGTGGTCCCGGCCGAGTCATGGCGAAAATCAAGATGGTGGATGCGAGGGCGTAAACGGGAAAGCCACCGCGCGCTAATCCATCCCACGCTTCGGGGATGCGATTCCATGAAATAAGAATGGCAACAAATGCGATGAGACCAGTGATTTGCGCGGTATTGGTGATGGCTCGTTGTTTGGATGAATCGGCGATTTTTTGTTCGCGACCAGCCCACCATAAGGCGAGCAATACACCGAGCAGCAATTCGGTGACACGGGTATCGGTGCCGTAATAAATGCGATCGAAGTTGTCGCGCAATAACACCATCGCAGTCACCGAGGCTGCGCCCGCAACAACGCAGATGGTGGTGAGTAACTTGCGACCACCAAGTTTCATGGCCGCAATCACAATGAGGGGGAAGAACAAATAGAACTGTTCTTCGATGGCTAAAGACCAAAAATGTTGTAGCGGTGTGGGATCAGAGAAGAGATCGGCATAACTGGTACCCGACCAGTACATGCGCCAGTTGGCCACATAGCCAAGGGCCGAGAGCATGTCGCCGCGCAATTCATTGAGTTGCACTTCTGAACCAATGCGCCACCAAATAAGACCAATTAACGCAATGGCGGCGATAGCGGCGGGCAAAAGACGTCGTAAACGTCTTCCCCAGAATTGCAAAAGGTCGAGCGTGGAGGAACGTTCAAATTCGCGTACCAAAAGATTGGTAATTAAAAAACCAGAGAGCGTAAAGAACGTAGAGACGCCGAGGAATCCGCCTTTGGCGAAACTGAAACCGCCGTGAAAGAGCAGAACTCCGATGACGGCAAGTCCGCGCACACCATCAAGACCATTGAGATGGGGCATCGGAGCGATCGGCTGATCGTTGTTGGTCGCGGCATCAGCGCGTTCTTTTTCGCTTGTTGTCGCTAACCCCATAGCCTTCCCCGACCCGAAACCGCTCGTGGTGACTTTGACGCTAGCAGCGTGCTGTAAGGGTTCACTGTCGGGCCGCTAGTTGCGCAGTTCGCTGAGCATTGTGCGCAGGCAGGCCGAAGCCGGATTGTTGAGCCAGATATCCGAATCGGGTGGAAGAAGCCCGCGTTGTTCAAGGCGATTCATGACGCGCACCACGATGGTGCTGTAGCGCGCGGCGGCAAAGAGTTCATGCTCAGTTGTAGAAAATGGCTCAATTCCCGCTCGCCGAAAGTACAACGCCTTTTGCTCTTCCCGACTGAGGTCACCAGAGGCGCGGGCAATGCCAATTTCATCGTGCATCGTGCGATCGAACATGAGCCACCATGCGAGATCGAATTCCGGAGGGCCGATGCAGGCGGCTTCGAAATCAGTAAGACAAGCCGGCGCAAAGTTGTCCCAAATGATGTTGCCCGGTCGGGGATCGCCCCAACATAACGAAAGGCGTGAATCGGCTGGCAACGTATCTTGCAGACGGCGAAACGCTTCTTGCAGATCGGGATGATTGCGACCGCGAAGTTCTTGTTCGGTGAATGTTTGCCAAAGATCTAAAAGGTGTCGTCCACCGGGACTGGCGGAGAAAAGCCATTCGAGTTGCAGGGAATGGGGATCGTAGGAATGAAGGTTGGCTAATTGGGTGAGACCACCATCTAAAAGCGCGGTTCGTTGCTCCGATGAAGCTTCGGTAAAGAAACCCTCCGTGGTGTACGGCGGGCTTTCAATCGGCACCACGCCATCAACGAAACCCATGACAAAAAATTGCGTGCCCAACAC
>CAYOHV010000063.1:2993-8726 GCA_964403825.1 uncultured Bifidobacterium sp.
TTGTCCCCCGAGAAAACAGCGATAACGGAACCTTAGGCTGTCCTAAAGTGAGCGCAAGTCGAAAAGGGGAACATCATGACGAGTGCGGAAACGTTTTTGCTGCCTGACCCCGAACCTTGTGAACTTCGCTATACCGTCATTTCGGTCGATGATCATTTAGTCGAGCCGCCCGACATGTTTGTGGGGCGTATGCCATCCAAGTTTGCTGATCGCGCGCCAAAAGTAATTCTCGATGATCGCGGCTTTGAAGTTTGGGAATACGAAGGCAACTACTACTCGCAAGTAGGAATGAACGCAGTGGCTGGGCGCGCCAAGTCGATGAAAAATCTTGAGCCGGCCAAATTCGATGAGATGCGACGCGGTTGTTGGGATATTCATGAACGAATTCGCGATATGGATCTCAACGGTGTTTGGGCATCGATGAATTTCCCATCAATGATTTCGGGATTTTGTGGTCGCGTATTTGCCCAGACCAAAGATCCCGAATTGGGTTGGGAAACCACAAAAGCGTGGAACGATTGGATGTACGAAGAGTGGTGGCAGCCCTATCCCGAGCGCATCATTCCGCTTGGCATCACATATCTGGCTGACCCACAAAAAGGAGCGGCCGAGATTCGACGCAATGCCGAGCGCGGTTTCGTGGCGGTGACGTTGCCGGAGCGACCCCAACGAATTGGTTTCCCTTCGCTCTTTACTGGCTATTGGGATCCCATCATTGAAGCCTGTGCGGAAACCGACACTGTCATCGCATTACATGTCGGTTCCTCCGGTGGTTATGAAATTCCCGAAGCGGCGCCGGCGTTGCAACTTGGTGCCACCATGTTTGGACAACTTTCGTTAGCCGCCTGTGCGGAATGGTTGTGGTCGGGATATCCGTTGCGTTATCCCAATCTGAAAATAACGATGAGCGAAGGCGGCATCGGTTGGGTGGCAATGTTGCTCGATCGTTTAGACAACATTGTCGATCGCAGTGGTTATGGCATGGGTTGGGATGTGCGCCCAGCAGATGTGTTGAAACGAAATTTTTGGTTCTGCACTATTGACGATCCCTCAACTATTTCGACGCGATATCGCATTGGTGTTGAGAACATCATGTTTGAAACGGATTATCCGCATGGTGACGGAACTTGGCCCGATACGCAAAAGGTGATCTCTGAGGTTTACGGCGATCTTCCGAATGACGAATTGCGCGCCATCTTGCACGGCAATGCCGCCCATGTATTCCGGCATCCATTACCGGCAATCCTTTTGCCGTGAGTTATTTACGAAAGTCGCTTTAAGGCATCGTCACGCAGTTGGTATTTCAAAACTTTGCCCGATGCGTTGAGCGGAAAACTTTCAACTACGAAAACATGTCGGGGAACTTTGTAGTTCGCCATAGCGTTTCGGCACCATGTAATTAACTCGGCGGGATCGATTTCGGCGCCGGGGCGGGGAATAACAAAGGCTGCGCCCACTTCACCCATACGTTCATCGGGAACACCAACAACGGCCGCTTGGCTAAGTAATTGATTGTTCAACATGATGTTTTCGATTTCGGCTGGATAAGCGTTGAAACCGCCAACGATGAACATGTCTTTCATGCGATCGGTAATACGCAGATTTCCGCCTTCATCCATGACACCGATATCGCCGGTATGTAACCAGCCGTCGGTATCAATAGCGCTTGCGGTCGCTTCGGGATTTTGGAAAAACCCTTTCATGACGTTGTAACCGCGAATAAGAACTTCGCCGGGTTCACCGGCGGGAACTTCGTTGCCATTGTCATCGGCCACGATTACTTCCACATCGGGAATTGCGCGGCCTGAAGTATGGGCAATTGTTTCGGGGTCATCAGTGTGGCGACACATTGTGGCAATACCGGTTGCTTCGGTAAGTCCGTAACCGGTGACAACCACATCGAATTTCAATTCGTTGCGCATACGGAGAACAAGTTCGACCGGAACTACCGCCGCGCCCGTAACGGCTAAACGTAATGAACTCAGGTCGTACGAGGATCGATCGGGATGATCAAGAATTGATTGGTAGATCGTGGGCGGGCCAGGGATCATCGAAATTCGTTCGTCCTGAATTTTTCGCATCGCCGAGGGAACATCAAAGACAGGTAGGGGAACGAGCGTGGAACCTTTCAAAATTGCGGAAAGGATTCCGGACTTCAAGCCAAATGAATGGAAAAACGGATTCACAACTAAATAGCGATCGTTGGCATTTAATCCAATAACACTCGACCACGCCCAAAACGCTTTAATGCTGGCGTGATGCGTGAGCATGGCGCCTTTAGGCAAACCAGTTGTGCCCGAAGTGAAAAGAATGTCGCTTAAATCATCGGGAGAAATTTGTGCGGCGCGTTTTTGTGCAGCATCAGCGGGAACACTTTCGGCTCGTTGTAAAAACTGTGACCACGATTCGGCGCCGGCCGCTTCGCCGCGCATGTTGACAACACCTTCAATGCTCGGCAGATCAGACGTGTCACCTAAAAGTTCGACATAGTTGATATCGAGAAAATCGGAAACAGTGAAGACCAAACGCACACCGGCCGTCGAGAGAATATGAGCGGCTTCAGTTCGCTTAAATCGCGTGTTCAACGGAACGAGAACTGCGCCGACGCGATGAATGGCGCAAGCGGCATACACCCACTCGGCCAAATTCGGGGCCCAGATGCTGATGCGATCACCGGGTTGAATGCCGAAGCCGATAAGCGCTCGGGCGGCAACGTCGGTTCGCTGCAAAAGTTCACGCCAAGAAATACGAGTATCGCCTTCGACCAACGCCTCGGCATCGCCGAAATTGGTGGCTGCTCGTTCGAGGGCCGCCGCCACGTTGGCGGGAAGATCGTTGGGCTCTATGACGTCGTTGGCGCGAAACATGGTCACAAAGTAGGCGAAGATCCGCCTATGAGGGATCTTCCCAGTTCACCCGATCGGAGCGTTCGGGTTGACGACCAATTTTCATTGGGGAAAGGGGAGCGTCACACATGAGGAAACGTTCGAACCCGTTGCTTTCAAAATGACGATCCCGCAGTTTGCGTAAACCGCTATGGGAATCAGCGCCTGATTCAACATCAGCCCATGAGCGCCAGGACGGTAACGCCCAAATGACTATGCATTCGTCATCGCGGCGCATTGAAGTTTTCATGGCCGTGACGAGTTGCCATCCAAAGTCAGCGTAAATCTCGATGGCGTCATGACGAATATGTTCGAGATAGGCATCAGCCTGGCCGGCGTTAAGAGAAATTGTGTCGTGGGCGTAGGTGACACCTTTGACGCCATCAGCAACGAGTTCTTCAATGGTCTTTGTCCATGGTGCGGGGATCATGACCCGATCGAAACCGCCGGAACGAAATGACGCTGCCTCGTTCCACCACGCTTCAAGTGACGGGTCTTGCAATGTGGGACGCGAAAGTTCAAACGAAAGCGCATCGGCTAAGCCATGCAAACCTTTCTCTTCCCACATGTTCACGACGCGCGGCCAACGATGGGTGGTGCCGACGACACCCCAAACCCCAAAGCACAATTGATCCCGTTCTTCACGTGAGATTGGACACCAATTGGCGGTCATATGTTGCATGTAATTCGCGCGATTGGCCCCGATGATGTCAATGAATTCGTGGGTATAAACACGGTCATTCATTTACGTCTCCTCGGATCAACGTTTACTGCAACACGTTAGTGCGTTGTATCTGGACAGGGTACGGTTGATGACCGTGACCGAGTGGCATTTTGCAGATGTTTGGGACGAAATAAGTCGTCATCAACCGAATGAGGTTGCGCTCGTGCAGGGAGATCGCCGGCGCACCTGGTCGGAATTTCGCGCGCATGCTCATTCTTTAGCGCTTCAGTTTTCTAACTTCGGTGTAACGGCCGGTGAAACCATCGCGCAGTACATGACCAACAGCATCGAATATCTCGAAACGGTCTATGCCTGTTTCGCTGGCTCGTTTGCGCCTGTGAACACGAATTACCGCTATATCGCCGACGAACTTTGTTATCTCTGGCAGGACTCTGGTGTTGCCGCGGTTGTGTTCCATGGAAAGTTCACCGAGACCATCGAAGCATTACGGGCTGAAGTGGCCAATGTCCGTTTATGGGTGTGGGTGAATGACAACACGTCACCATGTCCAAACTGGGCCGTTGCTTACGACACATTGATTCATAACGAACTGAGCGACGACCACGATTCATGGTTGCCTTCAGAGATCGTGAATCGTCGCCGCGGTGATGATTTGTATTTGCTCTATACCGGCGGCACCACCGGAAAACCTAAAGGTGTTATGTGGCGACAAGATGATTTGTTCTGCGTTTTGAATCGCGGCGGGGCGTTGAAATATGACGAAAGCGCTGGGGTAGCGGGCGTACGTCCCGCCTTAGAAGAATTCGATCGAAACGAAACTGACAAAGGTCGCCCATGCACGCTGCCGGCGGCGCCGCTTATGCACGGAACGGCTGCCTTTGCGTCGTTTGGTGCATTGAACAGCGGAGGCTCAGTCGTAATGACTGAGGATCCAAAATTCGCCGCCGATCGATTGCTTGATGCCATTGAGAAAAATCGAGTTACTGATATCGCCATAGTGGGCGATGCTTTTGCTCGTCCGATTCTCACGGCGCTCGATGCCGAACCGCAACGCTGGGATATTTCATCGTTACGAATTGTTTTGTCCTCGGGTGTGATGTGGTCGTTGCCAATAAAAGAAGGTTTGCTGCGTCATAACCAAAACATTCTTTGTGTGGACACGCTCGGATCATCTGAAGCGGTTGGCTTGGCTCGTTCGATCACTTCTACTAAACGGAAAGCACAAACTGCTGATTTCGCTTTAGGTCCGCATTCCGCCGTAATTCGCGATGACGGAACGCCGGTTGAGCCCGGCGAAATTGGTTTGGTCGCTATCGCCGGACGGGGACCAATTGGTTATTACAACGATCCGGAAAAGTCCGCACGAACATTTCGCGTAATCGATGGTGTTCGTTGGACAACTCCGGGTGACTTTGCTCAAGTTCGCAGTGATGGCAGCGTGCAATTGCTGGGACGGGGATCGAGTTGTATCAACACGGGTGGCGAGAAAGTCTTTCCCGAAGAGGTTGAAGAAGCGCTGAAGGAATGTGAAGGTGTCGTCGACGCGGTAGTGGTGGGCGCACCTCATGAACGTTTTGGCCAACAAATCGTTGCCTTTGTTGTTGCTGATCCTGCTTTCGAACTCAGCGCGACTGAGGTGCAAAATGCTTGTCGTACAAAGTTGGCCGATTACAAAGTTCCGCGGCATCTATCGTTAGTGCCATCACTTGATCGGGCAGTGAACGGGAAGATAGACCAAGCCCGTTGGAAAAACGAAGCGGAGCGCTTGGCGGAACGTAATGACCAATGATGATGTAGCGAAGAATGTGAATGAAAAAGTTCATGTCGCTCCCGAGGAATCGGAAGAAGGCAATGACCGCCTCGATAGTTGGGTGGACCGCACCACATCACCGCTTGATCTTTTAGCGCTCTGCACGGTGTGGTTGGTGGCCGTGCCAATTCCGGTCCTCGATGATGTTCATCGCACCCCGCTTTGGCTTGTTGGTCGTTTAATGCTCTCGGCGGTGTACTTCGTCGATATCGCCGTGCGAGTGTCATTGGCGCGACGGAAGTTTCACTACTTCATTACTCATCCCGTCGGAACGTTGGCCGTAATTGCTCCAGCCGTTCGTGTGTTTTTCAGTTTGCGATTACTGCGCGAACTTTTCCGGCGCGGAAATCTTC
>CAYOHV010000064.1:0-8629 GCA_964403825.1 uncultured Bifidobacterium sp.
CGCGGCGGCTACGGTCGCCCCATGACTGAAGCGATTACCACCGATGAACTTCTGGCCGAAGCCACACGTCGCACCGACGGGTTAACCGATGTTGGTGGCGGGCAGTTTTCAGAAGGACTCGACCGCTTTGTTGATTCGTTGCAGCGTGACGCGCAACTTAACGACTTCGGAGTGATGATCGCTAAAGAGCGAGCGCTACTTCATATTGTGAATCGCTATCGCTATGTGGCTGATCGTGAGTTGTATCCCGAGATTGCCAAGCAAACGATTACAAAACCGGTTTTCATCATTGGTATGCCGCGCACGGGCACAACAATTTTGCATGACATTTTGGCGCAAGACCCGGCCAATCGTGCTCCCATGACATGGGAGACAATGTTTCCTTCACCGCCGCCGCAAACCGCAACGTTCACTACTGATCCGCGCATTGCACTTTGTTCATCGTTGATTCCGCCGTTAGAAGAACAAGAACTCAAAGCGATTCATCCATTAGGCGCTGAGTTATCACAAGAGTGCGTCACCATGATGGGTGAAGCAATGATCACGCCGCTTTTCCATAACCAATTCAATGTGTCGTCGTATCAAGACTGGGTTGATGACGGAGCGGATTGGTCAACGGTGTATGACTTTCATTTCCAACAATTGCAGCATTTACAAAGCGGCCATCAACTTGATCGCTGGGTATTGAAAACAGGTGCACATCTTTGGGGTCTCGATTATCTGTTAGAGACCTATCCCGATGCGCGCATTGTTTTCACTCATCGTGATCCGGTGAAGTCGATGACGTCGTATGCGTCGCTCACCACAATTGTGCGCTCGAAAGGTAGTGACGTCGTTGATCCGGCCGCCGTTGCCGCTGATTGGACGCCACGATTGCACCGAGTGTTAATGAAAGGAATCAAAGTGCGCGCCGCGCGTGACTATCCCGATGCGATATTCCACGACATGATGTTTCACGATTTCATTACCGATCAGTTCGCCACAATCGAAAAGATTTACGACGCGTTTTCACTGCCGATGTCTGATGTTGGCGCCGAGCGCATGAAAGCCTTTATTGCGGCCAACCCACCCGGTGTGCATGGTGCGCATAACTACACGCCCGAGGAATACGGCATTGATCCGCAACAGATTCGGGCTGATTTCGCCGACTACATCGACCACTTCGACTTGCCCGAGTCGTAATTTCCTGAGCAAATTGCTGGCGTTTAAGTAAACTGAAATCGGTTCAATATCTCTGACGTTGATTGCAAGGGGGACCACCGATGGCCAGCAGCGAACATGGTGAATGGAACCAGTCAGCGTGCATCTTGTGTGAATGCAACTGCGGTATCGAAATTCGCATTGGTGAAGACGGAAAAACATTCGATCGCATTCGGGGCGATAAAGCCCATCCAGCCAGCGCTGGTTATACGTGCGAAAAAGCGTTGCGACTTGATCACTATCAAAACGGTCCGCATCGTCTCGATACACCAATGCGTCGGCGCGCCGATGGAACATTCGAAGCAATCGATTGGGACACCGCAATTAATGAAGTTGCGAAAGGTTTAGCCCGTGTGCGCGATCTCCATGGTGGTGAATCGATTGTGTATTACGGCGGCGGTGGGCAAGGAAACCACTTAAGCGGCGCTTACAGCACGGCTACTCGTGCCGCGTTGGGAGGTGTTTATCGATCCAATGCTCTTGCGCAGGAAAAAACTGGCGAATTTTGGGTGAATGGAAAAATGTTCGGTGCCGGTGTTCGTGGTGACTTTGAACATGCTGAGGTGTCGCTCTGGATTGGAAAAAATCCTTTCCAATCGCATGGCATTCCCCGCGCCCGCACAACGCTCAAGGAAATCAGTCGCGATCCGTCGCGATCGATGATCGTCATTGATCCCCGTAAAACAGAAACGGCAGAATTGGCTGATTTTCATTTGATGTTGAAACCGGGAACGGATGCTTGGTGTTTGGCCGCGCTGGCCGCGGTTCTCTATCAGGAAGGTCTTGTTAATCGTCAGTGGATTGATCAACATGGAACAGGTTTCGAACAACTCGCACCGGTCTTAGCGGCCGTTGATATTGAATGTTATGCCGCAATCTGCGAACTTGATGCTGATCTCATTCGTCGCGCGGCGCGCCGCATTGCATCGGCATCAAGCGTGGCGGTCTTTGAAGATCTTGGTGTGCAGATGAATCTGAACTCCACGTTGTGCAGTTACATCGAGAAGTTGCTTTGGGTGCTCACTGGCAATTTCGCCAAACCAGGTGCGCAATACATTCCCACTTCAATGGTGTCGTTAATTGGCGGCAGTCCGAAAAAGGGCGAAAAAGAAAAAGTTTCGCCGGTCGCCGGTGCCCGCATTATCGCTGGGCTTATCCCGTGCAATGTGATTGCGGAGGAAATCCTCACTGATCATCCGGATCGTTACCGAGCGATGATTGTTGAATCCGGTAATCCGGTGCATTCGCTGGCTGATAGCCCACGCATGCGTGAAGCGCTCGATGCGCTTGATTTTGTGGTTGTCATCGATGTGGCCATGACCGAAACGGCGATGCATGCCGACTATGTCTTGCCGGCCAGTTCACAATTTGAAAAATGGGAAGCGACTTTTTTCAACTTTGAATTTCCACACAACTATTTCCATTTGCGTCGTCCCGTGGCGGCGCCATTGCCGGGAACATTGCCGGAACCAGAAATTCATGCACGTATCGTCGAAGCCCTCGGCGTATTTGAAAATGTCGACTTAACACCGCTTCATGAAGCGGCTGCTAAAGACCGAGTCACATTCCGTGACGTCTATTTCGAATTTATGGCGCAACATCCCGAACTCTCGCGCCAAACACCGGTGATTCTTTATCGAACGCTCGGCCCCACGCTTCCCGATGGAGCGTCATCGGCGGCATTGTTATGGGGAGCGGCAAACATTACGGCATTGAAGTTTGGGCCGAGTCTTGAACGTGCAGGCTTTACCGGAGATTTGGGTGAAGCGCTGTTCGATGCAATTTTGCAAAGTCCGAGTGGCGTTGTTTTCAGCGTTGACGATCCGGACGATGTTTGGGCTCGACTAGGAACTATTGATGGTCGCGTTCATCTCGAAAATGAAGTGATGTTGCAAGCGTTGGCTGACTTGGCAACACAAACTCCACCCGGAAGCGATCCCGATTTCCCGCTGGTGTTAAGTGCAGGGGAGCGCCGGTCGTTTACGGCGAACACAATTTTCCGCACCCCTGATTGGCGTAAGAAAGATCGTGAAGGTTCGTTACGAATTTCAAAAGCCGATGCCGATGAATTGCAATTGGCCGATGGTGATCGAGCAGTTCTCACCACAGCTCGTGGCAGCGCCGAAGTGGTTATAGAGATGAGTCCGGCAATGCGAAAAGGGCACATCTCACTGCCGAATGGACTTGGTGTGCATCGGACACCGGAAGAATCGCCGGTTGGTGTTGGTCCGAATGAGTTGACTTCAAGCGCGCATCGCGACCCAATCGCAGGAACGCCGTAT
Organism: uncultured Bifidobacterium sp.; assembly: GCA_964403825.1. Taxonomy (GTDB): domain Bacteria; phylum Actinomycetota; class Acidimicrobiia; order Acidimicrobiales; family Acidimicrobilacustridaceae; genus Acidimicrobilacustris. The sequence continues at coordinate 3,483 of CAYOHV010000064.1, forward strand.
CACAAGCATGTTCCCGCACGACTCTCACGAATCGAGGCCAACTAGCCGTATCCAAATTCGCCTTCGGCTACGTTAATTACGTGGGTCGAATTTTGCGGGCGATAATCGCATTGATTGTCGTAGCTGTAATTGCATCAGGTTGTTCTCGCTCAACATCTAATGACGATCACGCTTCAGATTCGGCGACATCGTCAACAACAAATCCAGCAATCTCGACCGCGATCTACGACCCATATGCGAACACGATTCCTGCGGCCGAACCGGTGGGGTCGTCGGTAGAACATTCAATAAAAACGCCTGACGGCTTAACACGAACTTATCGAATTTACGTACCGTCGAAAATCGAACCGAGAACGCAAGTTCCCCTCTTACTTGCATTTCACGGTGGCGGCGGGAACGGTAGCGGTTTCGAGTCAAATAGCGGCTTTAGCGGTTTAGCTGAGTCGAATAATTTCATTGTTGTCTACCCCGATGGAACACCAGCGCGAGCTTCGAACGATCGACAACTTGTCTGGAACGGCGGAGTGTGTTGCGGTGCGGCAGTCGAGCGAAATATTGATGACGTCGAATTTGTTCGACTTCTACTTGATGAATTGGAAAGTTCACAGCCAATCGATCGCAATCGCGTTTTTGCCACGGGTCATTCCAACGGCGCAATTTTTTCGTACCGACTCGCTTGCGAATTAAGTGAGCAAGTTTCAGCAATTGGAGTGCAGTCCGGTGCTATCGGCGTTCCCTGCACGCCTTCGCAACCGGTGAGTGTCTTTCATCTTCACGGTCTCGCGGATACGAATATTCCGATTGATGGCGGAAAGGGATCTGGGGTCTCGGGCGTGGTGTTCCCATCACCACGTGCAGCCCCCGCGGAATTCGCAACCATCGAAAAATGCAGCGAAGGTCCTGCAGATTCGCTCGACCCGCAAAACTCAGACGTTGCCGCCCGCACTTGGAGTAAATGCCGCGAGAATCGAGTCATTCGATTCGTAACAGTGTCCGGTGCATCGCATGCATGGATGGGTCGTGACGACGCAGCACCAAATGCCCGCCTCTTAGTCGGGACTCCGTACAAAAATTTCGATGCAAGTCGAGCGATTTGGTCGTTCTTCTCTTTGCAGAAAATCCGATCCTGACAAACGCTTGCGTGGCACCCCCAACGGGATTTGAACCCGTGCCGCCACCTTGAGAGGGTGGTGTCCTAGGCCGCTAGACGATGGGGGCCAGTCGCAACAATGTGCGGTCCGTCAGCATAGTGGCCGAAGCAAGATGTCGGCCAAGTAGCGAATTACAGCGGTTGACCGTTCAAGCCGAAAACGGGAACACCAAATTCACTAATGAGATCAAGGCTTACGCCAATGCGTCCGGTGTAATCAGCCGGGCAATCACACAACGTGAGCGTGCCTTCAACCATTTGTTCCATTGTTTCGATTTGGTCGGGACGCAATGTGCCGCCCACCAATTTTTCCGCACCTTCGCTCATAACGGCGGCACGCGGTTCAACACTATTTACGCGAATACCGGTTCCATAAAGTTCAACCGCTAAAGCGTCAGTGATTCGATTTAGTGCCGCTTTAGATGCGCCGTACATAGCCGTCGTTGTGCCTTGCACTCCGAGTTCTTGGGGCGGAAAACCAAAATGACGAGCGGTTGCGCTCGAAACATTCACAATCCAACCTTCGCCGGCATCACGCATGGCGGGAATTGCTTGTTGCGCAATATCCAGCGGTGCCAACGCGTTTACCTCTAATAACAAACGCCGACGCCGTGTTGGCATTTGTGAAGCCAAATCATAAATAGCGGCCGCGGCGTTATTAATAAGAATCTCAACATGTCCACCAAGCGCGTCTTGTGCACGGGAAATGACATCGGCGCGACTTTCTTCATTGGAAAGATCAGCGGAGATGCGCACGACTTTGTTGCCATAGGTCAACATGCGCGCTTCGGTCTCAGCCATGGTGCCAGGAATTGAAATGGGATCGGTATCGGTGCGGGCGACGATGGCGACATCAGCACCTTCGGCCGCCATGCGCTCGGCAATAGCAGCACCAATGCCGCGACTGGCGCCCGTAACAACAACGCGACGCTTGGCAAAACGGCCGGCCATCACAATCCTTTCTCGGCAACGAATGCATCAACAACATCGCCGATGTAATTGCAATCGTCATCACTTAATGAATGGTTATTGGGGAAGATCAAACCCCATTCCATCACGCGATCTGCATTCGGTAATCCGTCATGGGGCAGGCGTTTGGGCAAATTGCGGAAAGCCGGTTGACGCGTGGCGTTACCGGTCCAGACCATGCGCGTGTCGACGCCATGTTTTTCCATCCATTGCTGGAATTCACTGCGACGAATACCCGATTCAGAATTAATGATGAACGGGAACATATGCCAACCGGTGTCAACGCCTTCGGTGAGGCGGGGCAAAGTGAACAGATGGGGATAAGCAGCAAGACGACCAGACGTGATTTCAAAACTGCGCTTGCGGCGCGCAATGTTCTCGTTCAATTTGTCGATCTGCACTAAGCCGAATGCTGCCGATAATTCTGAAGGTTCGAAGTTCCAACCGATTTCATCGAAAATGAAAATGTTGTCGTATTCCAAACCGTCATCGATTTGCGAGAAGAAACGTTCGCCTTGACCTTTTTTCGACCCAAATAATTGCACTTCCGAACGACGACCCCAACGGCGCAATAACAATGCTTTATCGGCTAATTCATCATCATGGAAACAAATCATTCCGCCGGTGCCGGCCGCAGTGATGATGTGCGAGAGCGCAAAACTGGTAACCGTAATGTCGGCGCGCGTGCCCGTTGGTGTGCCTCGTAACGTAAGACCAAGCGCGTCACATGAATCTTCAATAACAAAAAGATTGTGAGCATCGGCAATAGCGCGAATGCGATCCCAATCGGGTGCGTTACCAATCAAGTTAGGAATGAGAATTGCCTTGGTGCGATCCGAAATCATTTCTTCGATGCGATCAACATCGGCTTGAAATGTGTCGGGTGTGACGTCGACATAGACCGGCACTAAACCGGCTTTGTACATCGGTGCAATATCGGTGGAGAACGTTACGGACGACGTAATAATCTCATCGCCGAGTGAGAACGGTCCTACGCCAATGGCTAAATACAACGCTGATGAACCTGAATTGCACATCACGCCGCGCTTCATTCCATAAAGTTCGGCGACACGTTGTTCCATAGCGCGCACGTTTTTGCCGATACGCATGGCGGTCGGGCCGCCATTTAAAACGCTGAGCACGGCATCGATTTCTCGTTGATCATGCACGGAACCGGCGTAATCAATGCGACGCATTTCCATTGTTCCCCCTCAAAGCAGATTTCGATCTAACTCGTCGCCGTCAAACAACATGGCAATAACTGCGATTCTGCCATGAGTGGGAGTGTTCAGAGTTCGGAGTCGCGACTTGGTTCCGGCGGGAACTGCACATCGGCTGCGGGACGCAGCGAACAAACGCCTTCGATACTGCCAACGCCGCGAATGGTGATGCTGCGGGGTGTGCCGGCCGAAACCCATTCGGGGACGCCCACGAGCGATGACGGATGGGCCAGCAATTGACCGGGATCGGCTTCATCACAAAGACGAGCGGCAAGGTTTACCGGACGTCCGATGTAGTCATCACCGTCGAATAACAAAGCGATACCTGTCGCCACACCGGCGCGCAGATCGATCGCAAAAGATTCAAATCGTCCCGTGAGTTCGGCAACGGTGGCAACAATGGGGCCAGGTTTTACGCCTACCATCATTACGCCGTCACCCAACCATTTACCGACGCGTACCCCGCGGCGTCCGGCAACTTCTTTCACTAACGAACGAAAAACTTCAAGAGCGCGCACGGCACGACGCGGACCATGGCGTTCAGTGAGAGCGGTGAAACCACAAATATCAATGAAGGCAAACGTGCGCTCAAGTTCAATCGGGCCACCTGTTGGCGGAATGAGTTCGGGGCGCTCGGTGCCCATACCCGTTGCTGGGGCAGGGGTGAGCGGACCCGCGCTGGGTTCCTCAGTTTCTTTGGACGTCGTCGAAAAGTCGGGCATGGCAGTTAGACCTTGCCACAAATCACGCCGAAATGTCGTACGAATTCCCGAATTGTGAGTGAACAATTGGGAACATTTTCGCTGGCGGGGTCCCAATAGTTGGGTGGCTCAGAGGCGACGGGGTCGGCCAAGTGCTTCTTGCGCGGCCGTGGCCACGAGTCGTCCATCGGCGGAGAAGATTTGCGCAGTGGAAAGACCGCGCGCATCGGATAGTCCATGACCATTCAGCACGAAGCAATGCCATTGGTCAACACGGAACGGTCGATGGAACCACAACGCATGATCAAGCGATGCGGTCATGAATTTGTCCCAGTCGCCAATGAGTTCATGATCAGAAAGAGCCGACCCAAGTAAATGTTCATCCGAAAGATAAGCCATGGCGCACGCATTCAAAACTGGATCATCGCCAAATGATTCGATGGTTTTCATCCATGCGTGATCAGCCATGTCGTTTTCGTTACGCACGGCGCGCGATTGAAAGAACAATGGTGTTTCATCGTCAGTTAATTGATCGAACGCAGTGACATAGTCGGGAATATCTTGCGCACTGACATCAATGCTGTCTTCCGGTTTATGAAAACTGGCGATGCAATTGAGGATGGCGCCGCTTGGTTGCGAGGCCACAACTTGTCGAGATGAAAACGAACCGCCGTCACGAAGTCGTTGTACTTCATAAACAACTGGTTGTGTTTCGTCGCCTTGCCGTAAGTAATACGCGTGCAATGAATGAGGAAGATGTTCCGGGTTGACGGTTGCGGCCGCGGCGCGCAACGCTTGCGCAATTGCTTGACCGCCATAGATACGACCCCAACCAGTCATCGCACTCGGAGCGAGATAGGCATCGGGTCGAATCTGTTGCAGATCAAGTAATTCAGAAAGATTTTTGGCCAGCGACATTTCGAAACTCACCGCATTACGTTGCCACGAATGCGCGCGTGACAAGGAATTTTCGGACAATGCGGCGCGGAGCGATAACAGGGTCCACCAAATAAAAGGGTCGAACTCCTAGCGTTGAAGTGTCGCAACAGCGGCGCTTTTCCCCTAAGGAGGAACAATGGAGTTAGGTAAAAAACTCCTCGTCGAGGC
>CAYOHV010000065.1:0-8427 GCA_964403825.1 uncultured Bifidobacterium sp.
CTCGGTTCGCTTTGGCAACTAACAATGCTTTTTCAAAATCTGCAACACTACAGAGGTGAATTTTCCTTCCGCTTGGGCGCTCGATCTCGACGGCGTTATGTGGTTGGCCGATCAACCAATTCCAGGATCGGCCCAAGCGGTGAATGATTTACGGTCACATGGTTACAAAGTGGTGTTTGTAACCAATTTCTCTTTCGGCACACGAACCGAAATCGAAATGAAACTTGAACGCCACGGTGTTGAGGCCGAAGGAAGTGTCATCACGTCTTCTATGGCAGCAGCCAGTTTGGTTTCTGCCCATAGTCGGGCCAAAGTTGTCGGCGGACCAGGAATCGTCGACGAATTGCAACGTCGCAACGTTGAAGTGGTGCCGTTAGAGAGTGATCAAAAAGTTGATGCCGTTGTCGTGGGTATGGATCCGCAATTCAATTACGAACGTTTACGTTCGGCCGCCACTGCAGTGCGACAAGGCGCGCAACTTATTGCAACGAATGCCGACCCCACCTATCCGACTCCCAATGGACCTGTGCCCGGTGGCGGCTCCATGGTGGCTGCTATCGCAACGGCAGCGGAGACCACTCCGATCATTGCCGGTAAACCATGGATGCCAATCGCTGAATTTGTAAAAACATTGGTGGGCGAAACCGGCGTCATGGTGGGGGATCGGCTCGATACCGATGGCGCATTTGCAGCCACATTGCAATGGCCTTTTGCCCTTGTTCTCAGTGGAGGTCACGGAACAATGGATGACGACGCGGTGTCAAGAGACATTCGGCCTGACTTCATTGCGGCGAATCTGCAGGAATTAGTGGAAACGGCCCTTAACGGCCGCGGCTTGGCAAAGTAGCGTTACGCGCAGTGGCTCGTCGTCGACTCGATACAGAAATGGTTCGGCGTGGTCTATGCGAATCGCGCGAAAAAGCGCAAAGCGAAATTGCCGAACGCCGCGTATTGGTAAGTGGAACCATCGCCGACAAGCCGGCGCGCATGGTGGATGCATCTGAGCCCATCGAATTGATTGGACCGCCGCCCAAATTTGTTAGTCGCGGCGGTCTCAAACTTGAACACGCCATTTTGGAATTCCAACTCGAAGAACTTTTTGCCAACGCCATTGTTTTGGATGCTGGCTCATCGACCGGCGGTTTCACTGATTGCGCATTGCAATTCGGCGCGCAGGAAGTCTTCAGTGTCGATGTTGGCACTAATCAATTACACGAATCATTGCGTCAGCATCCAAGAGTTCATGTCTTTGAAAAAACCAATTTGCGCCAGTTGCAACAAGGTGACTTGCCACAAAGCGCAACAATCGTTGTCGCAGATCTTTCGTTCATTAGTTTGCGCACGGTTTGGAACAATCTCAAAGATCTCGCCATTGACGACGCGATCTTTATTGTCCTTGTTAAACCTCAATTCGAAGCGGGACGCACCGAAGTCGCCAAAGGCAAAGGGGTCATAACTGATCCAAGTATTTGGCAACGGGTACTCGAAGAAATCTCCGATGACATTTGCGCTGCCGGTGGATCGGTTCATGGCGTTGTTCTTTCACCATTGGCCGGCGCCGAAGGAAACCGAGAGTTCCTACTTTTAGGCCGATTCCGCGCCGGTGAGGCGCTTTCACAGCACGATTCGCTTACCTCGGCACAAAGAACCGAACAATTCCAACGGATCGTCGCTACGGTGGAGAGTTGATATGGCTCGCCTCGGATTCGTCCTTCACCCACAGCGCATTGAAGCTCGTGAACTCGCGAGCCAAACAATGGCGTGGTTAATCGAACAAGGCCATCAATGTGTGCTTTGTCATGAAGATGCAGCGCTGGTGGCTCGCCCGGAACTCGGTGTTGATGAATCGGCCATGGCTGATCAACTCGACCTCATTGTGAGTTTGGGTGGCGACGGAACAATGTTGCGCACAGTTTCACTCGTGGCGGCATGCGACGTGCCGGTAATCGGCGTCAACTTTGGTCAACTGGGTTATCTCACCGATGTCGAGCCCGAACAATTAAATGATGTCATTCAATCGGTTCTCCAACATGCCGAAATCAAAGAAGAACGCATGTTGTTGCAAGTTGAAGTTCTGCGCGGCGGAAAATCCGACAATCCCGAAGTTTTCTTGGCTCTTAATGAAGCCGTCGTCGAAAAAACGTCGAGCGGCCAAACCATTCGTCTCGATATTGCCTTAGACGGAGCAAAGTTCACTCCTTATGAAGCCGATGGCGTCATTATCGCCACACCTACTGGTTCCACTGCCTATGCCTTTTCGGCCCGCGGTCCCATTGTTGAACCAACACATCGGGCGATCCTGCTCACGCCGGTTTCGCCGCATATGTTGTTCGATCGCACGCTTGTCCTCGATGATGACAGCGACGTTGTATTAACGGTGGCGGAAAATCGTACCGGCTCTTTAGTTGTCGATGGTCGAACGGTAGGCGACTTGCATGCCGGCGATGCAGTGCGTTGCACTGCTTCGAAACATCGCGCCCATTTGGTGTTGTCATCACCGCGCGATTTCCACGCCATCCTTAAAGCCAAATTCGGATTGTCTGATCGGTGAAACATGCTGAGTGAACTGCACGTCAGGAATCTCGGAGTAATTGATGAACTCACATTGACCTTCGACGAAGGCATGACCGTCTTCACCGGTGAAACCGGTGCCGGAAAAACGTTGGTGGTCACCGCAATTTCATTGCTTATGGGCGCTAAAGCCGATGCATCTCTTGTGCGTCCCCAAGCCGACGAAGCAATCGTGGAAGGCATATTTATTCTGGGCGAAGAAGAGTTCCTTCTGCGACGAGTCATTCCCCGTAAAGGCCGATCGCGCACATCTATAAATGGCGATCTCGCCACCCAAGCCGAACTTTCCGAGTTGGGAAAGCGTTTCGTCGATCTGCATGGGCAACATGAACACCAGTCGCTGCTCACCGCTTCGGTGCAACGGGCGGCGCTTGATCGTTTTGCGCAAATCGATCTTTCCTCTTGGAACGAAACTCGCCGCGAACTTTCCGCCATCGATGATCAACTGCAACAAATCGGCGGCGATCCGGCTGAACGGGCGCGTGAAATTGATCTTCTACGTTTCCAAGTACAAGAACTCAACGATGCCGCAATAACCGATCCCAATGAAGACGAAACGTTGCGGCAACAAGCCGATGTTTTAGCCGATGCCACCAACTTACGGCAGAGTGCAGCCGAAGCGGCCGAATCGTTACGTGAAGATGGTGGCGCTCTCGATTCATTGCGCACGGCAGTGGCGGCATTAACTACCGGCGAACTATTTGCGGCATCAACCTTGCGTCTCAACGATGTCATCGCCGAAGTTGAAGATCTCGCCCGCGAGATCTCTGCCTATGCCGAAACAATTTCCGCTGATCCGGAGCGGCTGGCCGAAATTGGTGAACGGCGAAAGTTGCTGCAAGACATCCGACGTAAATACGGCGCCACGCTGGGCGAGGTCATGCAAACGCATCGCCGAGTCGAATCTCGTTTGGCCGAATTAGAAGGCTTCGATGACAATGCCGCGGCGCTCATACAGCGGCGAGATGAAGTGGCTGAGAAGTTGCGGAAGATCGAAGCCAAATTGCTGGCCCAGCGCAAGAAGGCGGCGCCAAGTTTGGCCGAAAATGTGGCCAAACATTTTGCTGATTTGGCCTTACCTAAAGCGCGCTTTTCCATTGAGGTTGATGGCGTAGCGGGAGCCAATGTGAAGTTCCTTTTCGCCGCTAATCCAGGCATGGAACTTGAACCATTAGCCAAAGTCGCATCCGGTGGTGAATTAGCGCGTGCCATGCTGGCGTTGCGTCTGGTGCTCACCGATGGACCGCCCACGCTTATTTTCGATGAAGTTGATGCCGGTATCGGTGGTGCGGCGGCAGTGGCGGTTGGAAATTCGTTACGCAAAATCGCGCAACAACATCAGGTGTTTGTGGTGACACATCTTGCGCAAGTTGCGGCATGGGGTGAACATCATGTTGTGGTTGAAAAAGAAAGTTCTGATGATTCGACTCAATCATCAGTAACAACGGTGACAGGTCAAAACCGCATTAAAGAACTAGCCCGCATGCTCTCCGGCGCACCCGATTCAACAACGGCGCAAAAGCACGCAAAAGAATTACTTTCAACTTCCACCTTGTGATTGATCCGCCTTTTTTGCGGCCCTCAGCACTATCCGCAGTACGGCCATGATCGCCGCTATGCTGATATCCCGACGTGTTCACTGCCGCCGGGAGGAAATTCGATGCCTGAGAATCTGGCCAAAGATTCTGATGTTCAAGATCAAGCGTCGACTGAGAACCGTCCCGCCTCTTCAAAACATGTAACGAAACATATTTTTGTCACCGGTGGTGTTGCCTCATCGCTGGGTAAAGGTATTACTGCATCTTCTTTAGGTCGCCTCTTAAAGAGTCGTGGCCTGCGTGTCACGATGCAAAAACTTGATCCTTATCTCAATGTCGATCCCGGCACGATGAATCCGTTTGAACATGGTGAAGTATTCGTCACCGATGACGGTGGCGAAACCGATCTGGATCTCGGCCACTATGAGCGTTTTATTGATGAGTCTCTTAGCCGCGACTCCAATGCCACCACGGGCTCTATTTATTCGGCCGTTATTGCCCATGAGCGCCGTGGCGATTACCTCGGTAAAACCGTGCAGGTCATCCCGCATATCACCGACGAAATTAAAAAGCGCATTACTCGCTTAGCCGGTGAATCCGTCGATGTGGTCATCACCGAAATTGGTGGCACGGTCGGCGATATCGAAATTCTTCCGTTCCTCGAAGCCATCCGTCAGTTCCGTCTCGACGTTGGCCGCGAAAACGTTTGTTATGTGCATGTCACTTTGGTTCCTTTTATCGGTCCATCGGGTGAGCAGAAGACCAAGCCCACGCAGCACTCAGTTACCGAGTTGCGTTCACGCGGCATTCAACCCGACATGATCGTGTGTCGTAGCGAAGGCACCTTGTCGGCGGAACTGAAACGCAAGATCTCCAATCTTTGTGACGTTCCGGTTGAAGCTGTAGTGAACGCCGCTGATGCCCGCAACTTGTATGAAGTTCCACTCGTAATGCATGAAGAAGGTCTTGATACTTACGTTTGTCGACTCTTCGGTTTTGAAAACGATATTGACCTTTCCGAATGGGAAATTTTGGTGGATCGAGTTGAAAACTCACATCGACCGGTGCGTATCGGCATTATTGGCAAATATGTGGCGTTACCGGATGCGTATTTGTCAGTAGTGGAATCACTGAAACATGGCGGGTTCTTCCACGCAGCGGATGTCTCGATTGAATGGGTGCAAGCCGAGGACGTGGAACGTATGTCGGCCGACGGTCGCCTTGGAGAACTCGATGGCATCGTTATACCCGGTGGTTTTGGTGAGCGCGGCGTAGAAGGAAAAATCGCCGCGGCACAATACGCGCGCGAAAATGATCTTCCCTGTCTCGGCCTTTGTTTAGGCATGCAGGTGATGACTATCGAGTACGCCCGCCATGCCCTAGGAATGGAAGGCGCGCATTCAAGTGAATTCGATCCGAAAACTCCGTTCCCAGTTATCGACTTAATGGAAACCCAACGTGATGTCACCGATATGGGTGGAACAATGCGCCTCGGCGCTTACGTTGCGCAACTCGAGCCCAATTCTCAAGTGGCGGCTATTTACGAAACTGAAGTTGTCTCCGAGCGCCACCGTCACCGTTATGAATTCAATCCAAAGTTCCGCTCTCGTTTCGACGGTAGCGACTTTGTTTGTTCCGGCACTTCACCCGACGGCCGTTTGGTTGAATTCATTGAATTGAAAAATCATCCTTTCTGGATCGGCACCCAAGCTCATCCCGAATTCAAGAGCCGTCCCAATCGTCCGGCCCCGTTGTTCCGTGCCTTTATTGCTGCCGCTCTTGATCGTTCTGAAGGTCGAAATCCGCATCTTCCGGATATCGAAATTGAACCTTCGACCAGTTTTACTCACTAATACTTCCGAGCAGACAGAGTCGCAATTGTCAGAAAATCATGTGACGCCGAGTTCATCGGACGATTTCGTGTTCGTGGGCGAAGAGGTGTTCCATCGCGGTTACATCATTGATGTGGTGAAAGGAACGTTCATCGCGCCCAGTGGCGAACAATTTGATCGCGATATCGTCCGTCATCCAGGTGCCGTGGGTGTTGTGCCACTGCATGATGACAACACAATCACATTGGTGCGTCAGTTCCGTCCCGCATTAGGGGAGTATCTCTTAGAACTTCCCGCCGGAAAACTCGATATCGCCGGCGAAGATCCGCAAAAAGCGGCCGAACGCGAACTGGCCGAAGAAGTTGGCCTATCGGCGGGGGAAATTACGTATTTATGTCGCATTGCCAATTCACCCGGCTTCGCCGACGAAGTTTCGTGGATCTACTTAGCGCGTAATCTTTCAACCGCACCGCTTGATCGTCACGGCATCGAAGAAGAGTTTCTTTCCGAAGTGCGTATTCATGTTGATGACATCATCCCCATGATCTCTAGTGGTGAAATCAAAAACTCAATTGCGGTTGCAGGTTTATTGATGACCAGAGAATTTCTGCGATGAACGCAACCGTCGAACTTCCTTTGGATATGGAGGAGTTCTTGGTGTGGATGTCGGCCGAACGAGGACGTTCAACGAACACCATTGCGGCTTATCGAGCGGATTTACTTTCTTTCTGTCAGTGGCTTACCGAAAACAACTTTGCCTTCAGTTCAATTTCGGCTGACGATTTGAATTCTTATGTTGGATTTTGTCGCAGCCGCGGATTCGCTGCCGCCACAGTGAAACGCATGATCGGCACAGTTCGATCGTTTTACCGCTTTCGTTCACAAGAAGGACTTTCTGATTTCGACCCGAGCAAAGAAGTAGAAACGCCGCGTGTTGCATCGGGACTGCCGAAAGCGTTGAGTGAAGAAGAAGTAACGCGCCTTATCGATTGCGTGATGGGCGACGATGCCATTGCGCGCCGTGACCGTGCGATTGTGGAAGTGCTCTATGGAACTGGCGCCCGTATTAGCGAACTATGTGCGCTGGGTTTAGGTGACGTTGATTTAGAGGCAGGTTTGTTGCGCGTTTTCGGCAAGGGGGCCAAGGAGCGGGTGGTACCGCTCGGGCGTTTTGCTCGTCAAGCGTTAGCGCAATGGTTAAGCGAAGAAGGTCGCGCCCAGTTAGCGAAAGAACCACCGGTTTCGCGTGACGCCGCCGATGCCGTTTTTTTAAATGCACGCGGAGGGCGTCTTAGTCGGCAAGGCGCGTTTGGAGTGATCAAGAAATACGGTCAAGCGGCTGGGCTCGAAGATCGTTTAAGTCCCCATGTGCTGCGTCATTCTTGCGCCACTCATATGCTCGATCATGGGGCCGATATTCGGGCCGTCCAAGAATTACTAGGCCATGCTTCAATTTCGACTACGCAGGTCTACACCTTGGTTTCATCAGAACGACTATTTGCCGTTTATGACCAAGCCCATCCTCGAGCAAGTGCTCGCCGCAACTAAGGTTTCATCATGTCTGATAGTTCATTTTCGACCAATCCTGCCGCAGGTGAAAACGCCGCTGCGCAGTCAGTTGAAGCGTCTCCCGTTCAATCGAGCGGAGCCGTAACTTCAGCGGTCGACCGCGAACTAGCGAATCGCTTGCGCGAAGAACTTGACGGTGTTGAACAAGCGCTGGCCCGCCTCGATGCCGGAACTTACGGCACTTGCGAGTTTTGTCAGACACCGATCGATGACGCGGTTTTGGCCCGCACGCCGTATGCATCGCGTTGCGGCTCACATCTTTTGTGATGTCTTATTTCCTTCATCTCGTCGCGCGTTTTTTCGGAAGTTTGCGACCGGGTGGTCCATCGTCGTCCAACGTCGCATGGGTGAAATCGGTGCTCACCGACGCCGAGTTCGCTCGCTGGTTGCAATTGAGCGGACCGGATCGACGACATTCAGTGGCGGTGGCCCGCGATGTACAACGTCAACTGGGTGAATCAGTTTCGCCCATTGTTTTGCGCGCCGCGCTATTACACGACAGCGGAAAACTCGAAGCGCAATTGCATACGCCTGGTCGCGTTCTGGCCACGGTCATCGGATTTCGACGTACACCCGCGCAACGCGAAGAAATGGCGCGGCAATCCGGATTACGCGGTCGAATCGGGCGTTACTTATGTCACCCAACAATTGGTGCCGATGCGTTGACCGCCATTAATAGCGATCCATTAGTTGTTGAATGGACTCGCCAACATCATTTTTCTCCTACGGAATGCACAGTGGAACCGGAGTACGCCACTGCATTGCGTAACGCCGATAACGATTAATAAAGCGCGCAAAAACACAAATTTCTCTTAATTCTTTGGGGTGTCACCACTTTGCTGACGTACCCGTCTAGCCTTTACCTCTGTGATTACCCTCGAGAACGTCACGAAAACATACCGAAACTCCACGGTTGC
>CAYOHV010000066.1:0-2526 GCA_964403825.1 uncultured Bifidobacterium sp.
TTGTTGTCGTTGATTTTGGGGCGCAATATGCGCAACTAATTGCGCGCCGTGTTCGTGAAGCCCATGTGTATTCGGAAATTGTGCCCCATACGATTTCAGCCAAAGAAATGGCTGAAAAAGCACCGGCCGCCATTATTTTTTCTGGGGGTCCAGCCTCCGTTCACGTTGAAAATGCGCCCTCAATTGATGTTGGTGTTTATGAATTAGGCATCCCGATTTTGGGAATTTGTTATGGCGCGCAATTGATGGCCCGAGATCTTGGTGGTGAGGTTTCACGAACTGACCGCGGCGAATACGGCCGCACAGAAATGACAGTGTCGGCCGAAGATGTTTTGTTTTCGCAAGCGATGCCGTCGACACAAATTGTTTGGATGAGTCATTTCGACACCATCACACAGGCACCCATTGGCGCGTCGGTTACGGCTTCGACTGCACAAACTCCCGTAGCTGCATTTGAGGATCTTTCTCAACGTCGTTTTGGTGTTCAGTTCCATCCCGAAGTAATCCACACTCCACATGGACAGGAATTGCTTCAGCATTTTCTTTACAGCGGATGTGGCCTTTCGCCGAGTTGGACAATGTCATCAATCATCGACGAACAAGTTGCAGCCATACGCGCACAAGTCGGTTCGGGCCGCGCTATTTGCGGATTATCCGGTGGTGTTGACTCAGCCGTTGCGGCGGCATTGGTACATAAAGCGATTGGGTCGCAACTCACGTGCGTTTTTGTTGATACCGGATTGATGCGTCTTGGCGAAGGCGAACAAGTAGTCGAAACGTTTCAGCGTCATCAAGGCATTGAGTTAATTCATGTGCGGGCCGGACAGAGATTTTTTGAGCGTTTATCTGGCATTACCGATCCGGAAGAAAAACGAAAAGCGATTGGCGAACTCTTCATTCGCGTTTTTGAAGATGCGCGCGGTGGACTTGAGGATGCGCGATTTTTGGTGCAAGGAACGCTTTATCCAGACGTCATCGAATCAGGCACAAAAGATGCAGCAAAAATTAAGAGCCATCACAACGTTGGTGGTTTGCCCGATGACCTTGATTTTGAACTCGTCGAGCCGCTGCGAGCGCTATTCAAAGATGAAGTGCGCAAAGTTGGAACCGAGTTAGGTCTGCCCGACGAGATTGTTTGGCGCCAGCCATTTCCAGGCCCGGGCCTTGGTGTGCGCATTATTGGTGAAGTTACTCCTGACAAGGTCGATTTATTGCAACGCGCCGATGCCATCGTGCGAGAAGAGATCCGCGCCGCTGGTCTTGAACGCGAAATTTGGCAAGCGTTTGTTGTGCTTCGTGATATCCGATCGGACGGCGTGATGGGGGATGAACGCACTTACGGTTGTCCGGCCATTATTCGAGCCGTGACAAGTGAAGACGCTATGACCGCGGATTGGGCTCGACTACCGTATGAACTTCTTGAGCGAATGTCATCTCGCATCATCAATGAAGTCGCCGGCATCAATCGAGTGGTCTATGACGTAACGTCAAAGCCGCCCGGCACGATCGAGTGGGAATAGTTCAACCCAAGCTTCAGCGAGATTTGGCAAGAGTTGCCATCTTTACGGTCAGCGTGGAGGTCCCAATCTGAACTATTTGCCGGCTAATCGAGCGACAATTGGCGCAAACGCTTCGGCGGAATCGGCACCGATTGTGATGTATGAAAGTCCGAAACGTTCACGTCGTTCGACGATTTGATCGCAAAGTTCGTCAACGGTTCCTGCTAAAGCGTGAGGCGAATCAAGAGCCGCTTCCGCACTTAATCCAAGAGCGGGGGCAACCATTTCTGCAAAACCAAATCGATCGTCGGTAACAACCGCAAGATGAACACGGGTTTGTAATTCGAGATCGTCGTAGCGATCACCGGCGGCTTCGGCAATCCATTCCAACTTTTGTAATGTGGCTTGTGCAGTTGCGTTTGGACCGGCTGATTCATCAATCTTTCCAGCGGTTAATGCAACATTGATTCCGATGATGTCCGCCTCTTTGGCAGCAATCGTCAGCACTTTTTTGCCGCCGCCGCCAATGAGGAACGGCACAGGGTTTTGTAATGGTTTAGGTGTTCCCTCGTGATCGCGAATGTTGTAGTGGTCGCCGCTAAAGGTGACGGGTCCATTGGCAAAGAGACCCTTAATAATGGTGATGGCTTCGGCCATGCGGTCGATGCGCACACCGGGTGAGTCGAGTTGAATGCCGCTTTGTTCGTAATCGGTCGTCATCCATCCGGCGCCGATACCAAATTCCAAACGACCGCCACTTAACACGTCAATGGTGGCGGCCTCTTTCGCCAACATAAGTGGGTGGCGGTAATCGTTGCACCACACCAATGTTCCAACGCGCAGAGTTGTTGTTGCCTCGGCAACCGAAACAAGAGCGGGTGTAATCGCGAATTGCTCGTCTAAATGATCGGCAATGGTGAGTGAGTCGTATCCCCACGACTCAACTTGACGCGCTAGTTCGCGCCAGCGTTTTCCATCGTCAGCCGTTCCGGTGAATCCACCTGGTGGAGCACTCGCCTGAATACTG
>CAYOHV010000066.1:2554-5080 GCA_964403825.1 uncultured Bifidobacterium sp.
TTCTTGGCAATTTCATGGCAACTCGCTATCGCATCGCTGATCCGCCGTCGACAGGAAGCGTAATTCCCATCACGAATTTCGCCTCATCCGAACTAATCCAAAGAACCGAATCAGAAATATCGTCCGGCTGTTGCAAACCGCCGCCAATGGGACGCGGTCCTTGATAAGCACGGGTTTCTTCGGGTGATTCAGCAATGATGCGAGGAACGTCTTGATCCCGTCCCATGACGGTGTCGACCGCTCCCGGATGCACGGTATTCACCCGAATGTTGTAGGGACCGACCTCAAAAACCAATGAGCGCATCAATCCAACAAGTCCGTGTTTAGCGGCAGCGTAATGACTCAAATAGGCGTAACCGCGTAAACCGGCCGTAGAAGAAATGATGGTGATAGCGCCGCCATTGCCGGCTTCAATCATGGGCGGAAGACCAGCCTTGATGGTGCGCCACACTCCAGTGAGATTGACATCAAGAACGGTCTCCCAATGTTCATCTGGGATATCAATCATCTTGTAGTACGACGCGACCGCCGCGTTGGCCACAATTACGTCCAATCGACCAAAGCGATCAATGCCTTCCTTAACGGCCGCGTCGAGTGCGTTTCCATTTCGAACATCAGCGATAGCCGTAACGATGCCCCGACCTTCTTTTTCAACCAGCCGCGCCGTTTCGGCCAAGTCTTCTGGAGTTGCCGCTTCATAACCGACATTGGGCAAAATCGGCGCGCAGGCATCAACGGCAATGATGTTGGCGCCTTCCGCGGCAAAGCGTCGTGCATGCGCTCGACCTTGTCCGCGTGCGGCTCCAGTAATGAACACCACTTTGTCTTCGAAACGTCGCATTATTCCCTGCACTTTTCTGGTGATCTCTCCTCACGGTTTAGCAAAGCGCTGACGGACATGACGCTCTAATCTCTCGTTATGAGCGATCAACTTGAAGATTTTGTGCGTGGTTCATTTACCGCCGAAGGATTTTCACGCGAATTCTTTCGCAGTGGAACAGGCCCCGCCGTCATTGTGATTGCGGAAATACCAGGAATTACCCCGAAAGTTGCGGCATTCGCGCGTCGTGTTCGTGATCTTGGTTGCACAGTGGTCATGCCAGTTCTCTTTGGTGATCCGGGTCGAGATTCATCGACTGGTTACATCATGAAGTCGTTAGCCAAGGCATGTGTAGCCCGCGAATTTTCTGCTTTTGCCGCAAATAAGACCGAACCTATTTCGCTTTGGCTTCGGGCTTTGGCCCGACATCTGCACGGTGAATGTGGGGGACCGGGCGTCGGCGCAATTGGAATGTGTTTCACCGGTGGTTTTGCTTTGGGAATGACCGTTGCACCTGAAGTTATTGCGCCGGTTCTAAGCCAACCATCTCTTCCGATCGGCTTTTCAAAGAAAGCTCAAGCATCAGTGCACTTATCACCGGAAGATTTACAAGTGGTGAAAGACCGCACTGCTGACGGACTTTGTGTTTTGGGTCTTCGTTTCACTAACGATCGAGCCGTTCCGGCGGAACGTTTCGCCACGTTGCGGCGCGAACTTGGTGACGCATTTATTGGAATTGAAATTGATTCGTCACCCACAAATGAATGGGGGATTCCAAAGAACGCTCATTCGGTTGTGACAGAGCATTTCGTCGATGAACCAGGTCATCCCACCAAGGACGCATTCGATCAAGTTCTTGCCTTTTTCCGGCAGCGACTTCTTCCGGTAAGTTCGTAAAAGTCGGGCAATTTAGAGGTCGTGGTGATTCCGGCAGCCATATGGCGCCGGTAGGGTAGATAGGTCATGTACGGCAACGGCGATCTATTAACAGGGCTAAATCCTGTACAACACGAAGCGGTGACGCACAGCGAAGGCCCGCTGTTGATCATTGCTGGCGCTGGGTCGGGAAAAACCCGTGTCTTAACTCATCGAATTGCTTATTTGCTTGAATACGAAAAAGTCTCGCCATTCGAAATTCTCGCCATCACTTTTACAAATAAAGCGGCCGATGAAATGAAATCGCGGGTGGCTGAACTTATTGGTCCTGTTGCTGAGAAAATGTGGGTCTCAACTTTTCACTCTGCATGTGTGCGCATATTGCGCCGCGATGCGGGACGCTTAGGGTTTCCTTCTTCTTTCACTATTTATGATCAATCCGATGCAGTGCGGTTATGCGGTTATGTCATCCGTGATCTCGGACTTGATGCCAAGAAATTTCCGGCCCGCACGGTTCATTCCACAATTTCGTCGGCGAAGAACGAAGGCTTATCGGCAGAGGAGTTTCTGACTAAAGCCGGTTCTATTTTTGACCGAAAAATCGCCGAGATCTTTTCTGAATACCAGGCCCGTTTGTTAAAAGCCGGCGCTATGGATTTCGACGATTTGCTCGTCAATACCGTTCGACTTTTACGTGAATTCCCTGATGTCTTAACGGCCTATCAACAACGATTTCGCCATATTTTGATTGATGAATATCAAGATACCAACCATGTGCAGAATGAAATGGTTTTGCTTTTGGCGGCAGAACATCGGAATGTCTGCGTTGT
>CAYOHV010000066.1:5090-8376 GCA_964403825.1 uncultured Bifidobacterium sp.
CGTGGTGCTGATATGCGCAACATTCTCGAATTTGAAAATGCCTTTGAAGATGTCACGGTTCTATTGCTTGAGCAGAACTATCGCTCTACACAAAACATTCTTGATGCCGCTAACGCCGTAATCGATAACAACTTGTCTCGCCGACCAAAAGAGCTTTGGACCGATCGCGGTAATGGCGAAGCCATCGTTCGCTATTTCGCGGATGATGAAGGCGATGAAGGTCAGTGGATCGCTAATCAGTTACTACATCTTCATGATTCCGGCTACCGCTGGGGTGATTGCGCGATCTTCTACCGAACAAATGCGCAGAGTCGCGTAATTGAAGATTGTTTATTGCGCGTAGGTATTCCCTACAAAATTGTCGGTGGTACTCGTTTTTATGATCGCCGCGAGATCAAAGATGCATTGGCCTATCTCAAAGTCGTCGTGAATCCAGCGGATGAAGTAAGCGTTAAGCGAGTACTAAATGTTCCCAAACGAGGAATTGGTGATTCATCGGTTGGGCGTCTCGATCTCTATGCGCGCGCTCACGATTTGAACTTTTTCGCAACGTTAAGCGCCGCCGCAGAAGCTGGCGTCACCGGCAAAGCCTTGAAAGGCATTAAGGAATTTCTGCAACTTATTGCTGATTTAGAGCCCCTTATTGAAAGTGGCCCCGCCATGGTTTTAGAAGAAGCCATGCAACGTTCGGGATACATCGCCGAATTAGAAACTGAACATTCCGTCGAAGCCGATGGTCGAATCGAAAACATGGCTGAGTTAATTGGCGCGGCTCGAGAATACAGTTCGTTTGACGAATTCTTAGAGCAAGTCAGTTTGGTTGCCGACACCGACGATTTAGACGATGACGATTCATCCATTGTTCTGATGACCCTGCATTCATCCAAAGGTCTTGAATTTCCTTGCGTTTTTCTTATCGGTTTAGAAGACGGGATATTCCCGCATATGCGATCACTCAACGATCCTTCCGAGTTAGAAGAAGAGCGGCGCTTGGCTTATGTCGGCATCACACGCGCGCGTGAACGACTGCATCTTTCGCATGCATGGTGCCGAACAATGTTTGGCAGCACGCAATACAACCCACCATCGCGCTTTTTGGCTGAAATCCCCGAACAACTTGTCACCACCATTCAAGGTGAACGTCGCACAGCTCCGACACGTTCGAGTGGATGGGGCGGATCTACTCCGTCAATGTGGGGCGGTAGCCGCCGCGCCAATGACGATGATGATTGGTCGGGTTCCGTTATCGGTGGAAGACGTAGCGATGAATCCACACTGGCTCCACCGCCGCCGCAAAAAAGTGGTGCCGATCGGCTTGATCTCAAAGTTGGTGATGACGTTCTGCACGACAAGTTTGGTGATGGCGTCATCATCGCCATGGAAGGCAACGGCGAAAAAGCGACGGCGACAGTGAACTTTCCCGGTGTTGGCCAAAAGCAATTGCTCTTGGCCTGGGCGCCGTTGAAAAAACGAACCTAATTGTTGCTAGTTCTTTGTTGCTTCGTCGCCTTTTAGATTGACGATCACTTTTCCGTTTTCGGTAATGGTCACGTTGTATTGCGTGAGTCCAGTTCCTTCGGCACTCACAGTTTCATTGGTGCAAGGATTAGTGAAATTTTTGGCGGAGTTATTCCACCGCAACGTGCACTCGCGTCCCGTTCCGTTTGGCCGCGCATCAAAGGCAAGCCAACCCTCTTTGGGATCACTACCAATATGTTGGAGATAAATATCGCGACTGCCGCTGGAAACATCGGAAAAGAGAAGCGGTCCGCCCTCGGCGATATTGCTTGCCCGTGATTCGGCGCTTCCAGCGTCGTAGGTGTCGGATCCCAACTTCACCTCGATCGTGCCCGATTCGGTGAGGGAGGGGATGGCGATGACAAAGAGTACGAGCACCAAAATGATGCCAACAGCGATCCCGGCGACGCCCAAAATCACCGATCGCGAGGTCCTTTTCTTGCTTGGCTGAACCGGCATCTTCCTAGTATCGCCGCTCTTGACCCCATTGCGGTCGGCGGGGGCCGACGTTGGCCGAAAAATTCCCTTCGATGGTTTAGGTGTCGGGTCGTTTTAGTGGCTACGTTCTATCGCCGTGGATCTACTCGAATATCAAGGAAAACAATTCTTCGCTCAATTCGGCATTCCGGTCTCCGATGGACGACCAGTAACGACCGTTGACGAAGCAGTTGCAGCAGCAGAAGCCGTCGGTTATCCGGTGGTTGTCAAAGCTCAAGTTCATGCCGGCGGTCGCGGTAAAGCGGGCGGCGTGAAATTAGCGACGAATGCCGATGAAGTGCGCGAACACGCGGGCAACATTCTCGGACTCGATATCAAAGGCCATATCACTCGCATCCTTTGGATCGAGCACGCCTCGGATATTGCCGAGGAGTATTACGCCTCGTTCACGCTCGATCGTTCGGCCAAGAAGCATCTCGGCATGCTTTCGGCTGAAGGCGGTGTCGAAATTGAACAAGTTGCTGTCGATAACCCCGATGCCATCGCCAAGATTTGGATTGATCCCGTTGATGGTCTTAGTGAAGATCAATGTCGTCAATGGGTAAAAGCAGCGAAGTTGAATCCATCGGCTGAAGATGGTGCCGTCGCGTTGTTGCTGAAGTTGTATCGGGCTTATAACGAAGGCGATGCAGATTTGGCCGAAATCAATCCGTTGATCGTGAAGACCGATGGCCAAGTTCATGCATTAGATGCCAAGGTCACGCTCGACAACAACGCTGAATACCGTCATGAGTGGGCCGAATACGAAGCCACGCAAGTACGTGATGAACGTGAACAGGCTGCGCATGCCAAGGGTCTTCAATACGTTGGTCTCGACGGCGATGTTGGTGTTATCGCCAATGGTGCCGGTTTAGCAATGTCAACTCTTGATGTCGTGAATCAGGCTGGTGGTAAGCCGGCGAACTTCCTCGACATTGGTGGTGGTGCAAATGCTGAAGTTATGGCCGGCGCATTACAGGTCATTAACGATGACCCGAATGTGAAATCAATTTTCATCAATATCTGTGGTGGAATCACTCGCGGCGAGGAAGTTGCGAAAGGAATCATCGGCGCGTTGGAAATGGTTGACATTTCTGCTCCGATTGTTATCCGTCTGGACGGAACGAATGCCGAAGAAGGCCGTGCGCTTTTGGCTCCGCATTTGTCCGAGAAGCTTGTAAGCAAGCCGACCATGTTGGAAGCAGCCGCCGCTGCTGTTGAACTCGCCAAGAAGAACTGAGGAAATCGTGAGCATCTTTGTTGATGAAAACACCAAGGTCGTATACCAAGG
>CAYOHV010000067.1:0-8001 GCA_964403825.1 uncultured Bifidobacterium sp.
CCAAGGCCTCCGAAAGCGATGAAATGACCAATTCCCCCGATACGCCCCGAACTGCCGACAACAACATCGTGGTCATCGGTGCCGGTCCAGCCGGCCTCACGGCTGCCTTCGAGTTAATGAAGGCCGGTCGCACTTGCACCGTTCTGGAAGCAACCGACATGGTCGGTGGTATTTCCCGTACCGAAGAACGCGATGGTTGGCGCTTCGATTTAGGTGGACATCGTTTCTTCACCAAGGTGCAACCGGTTGATGATCTTTGGCATGAAATTTTGCCGTCATCGGATTTCTTAATGCGTCCGCGTATGAGTCGCATCTTTTATGAAGGCAAGTATTTCGATTACCCGCTTAAGGCTTCCAATGCATTAGGCAATCTCGGCATTATCGAAGCCGTTCGCTGCGTGATCTCTTATTTCGTTGCTCGTACCAAAGTCGGCATTCGCAAACTCACGGGACGTTACGAGCCTGAAGTCAGTTTGCAAGATTGGATCACCAATCGCTTTGGTAAGCGCCTTTTTGATCATTTCTTCAAGACGTATAACGAAAAAGTCTGGGGTGTTCCGGCAAGCAAGTTGCAAGCCGATTGGGCCGCCCAACGTATTAAGAACATGTCGTTGTGGAACGCCGGTATCAACGCCATCGTCGATGCTCTCCCCAACTGGGTTCCTTTTATTAAGAACCGGAAGAACACCGACATCACATCATTGATTGAAGAATTTCAATATCCCAAATACGGCCCCGGCATGATGTTGGAAGTTTGCCGCGACAAAGTTTCGGCAGCCGGAACCGAAGTATTGATGACTCATAAGGTTTCGCGCATCGAACATGAAAATGGACGAGCAGTACGTGTCACCGCAAACAATGGTCAAGAAACGCTCACGGTCGCGGCCGATGAAGTCATTTCATCAATGCCAATGTCATCACTTTTAAAGGCCATGGATCCGCCACCGCCCGCCGAAGTCCTCGCCGCCGCCAATGATCTTCGTTACCGCGACTTTCTTACCGTGGCTCTTGTTGTTCCCGAGTCGGCTGGTTTCCCCGATAACTGGATTTACATTCACTCACCGGAAGTCAAAGTCGGACGTATCCAAAACTTTGGTTCGTGGTCGCCTTATATGGTCAAGGAAGGACGCACCTGTCTCGGCCTTGAATACTTTGTTTTCGAAGGCGACGAATTATGGAATTCCGCCGACGCCGACTTAGTTGCATTAGCCACCAAGGAACTCCAACAAATTGGTCTTATTGAGCCGGGCAAAGTCGAAGCCGGTTACGTCGTGCGTGTTCCAAAGGCCTATCCGTTCTATGACGAGCGCTATAAGGCCAATGTCCAACGGATGCGCGAATGGCTCGATGATTGCGCCGTCAATGTTCACCCAGTCGGACGTAACGGCATGCATCGCTACAACAACCAAGATCATTCGATGTATACCGCCATGTTGACCGTTAAAAACATCCTCGAAGGCACTTCGTACGATGTTTGGGAAGTCAACGTGGAAGAGGAATATCACGAAGAAAAAGCAGGCGGATCACCATCGACGAGCGGAACCGGCCGCGACGCTCCCATCATTCCTCGTGATGCATTTGGCGCCGACCATCCGGTACAAAACCCACCGCAATAAATGTCATGACCGCTTTCGGTGATTTACAGGAATTAGTAAACCAAAGCGGTTTACGTCGAGTGCATGTTTTGGCTTGGCGCGACTTAGTCGATATCGAGGCTGGCGGTTCGGAATTACATGCGGCCAAAGTTTTAAAGATATGGGCTGATGCTGGTTTAGATATCACAATGCGCACGTCATATGCGCAAGGTCATCCTTATGAAGGAACGCGTGATGGTTATCGCGTGATTCGCAAACACGGTCGTATCTCAGTTTTCCCAACGACGGTGTTAAGCGAGATGATGCGGGCTAATGGTCCCCGTGATGCCATTGTTGAAATCTGGAATGGCGTTCCCTTTTTGTCACCGGTGTGGTTTCGTGGCCCCAAAGTCACATGGATTCATCATGTCCATCGCGATATGTGGGAAATGGTTTTATCGCCGCAAATGGCGAAGTTCGGAAAAGTATTCGAGAAGCGAATTGCGCCTCCGTTTTACCGATCAACACCGATCGTCACACTCTCGGAATCCTCGCGTCATGAAATTCATGACTACTTGAAAATTCCCGATGAAAA
Source organism: uncultured Bifidobacterium sp. (assembly GCA_964403825.1). Classification (GTDB taxonomy): domain Bacteria; phylum Actinomycetota; class Acidimicrobiia; order Acidimicrobiales; family Acidimicrobilacustridaceae; genus Acidimicrobilacustris. The sequence continues at coordinate 2,170 of CAYOHV010000067.1, forward strand.
CATCTCCGTCGTCCCGCCGGGAATCGATGATTTCTTTTCACCGTTACACAACGGACAAAACGAAAAGTCTCCAACACCGCTTGTGGTTGCTGTTGGTCGCTTAATGCCATCGAAAAAATTCGATGATCTCATTTATGCCATGGCCCAAGTACATAAAACCGTTCCCAATGCTGAATTAGTTATCGTCGGCGACGGTTACGAACGTCCGCAACTTTTAGAGCAAATTGAAAAGATTGGCGCGCAATCATGGATTCGCCTCGCCGGCCGCGTTTCCGATGAAGAGTTGCGCTCGCTCTATCGCAGGGCATGGTGCGTGGCCAGCGCCTCAATCGCTGAAGGCTGGGGAATGACACTTACCGAGGCCGCCGCTTGCGGCACACCCGCCGTCGCCACCGATATTGCCGGCCACCGTGATGCGGTCGCCCGCGATAAATCCGGTTTACTTACTAACGATGTTCGCGGTTTAGTGAGTTGTTTAACGGCGGTGCTAACCGATACCGATTTACGTAGGCGTCTTGAAGATGGTGCGCTAGCGCATGCGGCAACATTGCGCTGGTCGGCAACGGCTTATGGAACTTTTTTGCCGCTGGCCCAACAATGCTTGCCCCGCGAAAAGTGAGTACAAAATGTCCTCTGCTCTCCCAGTTGTTTTAGTTCCCGGTTTTGCAACCTCGGCGGCGCGCACATGGGGCGAAAACGCGTGGTACGACTTATTAGCCGATTGCGGTCGCCAATCGTTTCCCCTCGATGTCATGGGTTCCGGTACCGCACCCAAACCGCATGATCCCGCCGCGTATGCAAACGTCGAAGAAGATCTCTTTTCACGTATGCCTGACGGACCAGTTGATGCCATCGGGTTTTCTCTCGGCGCGCGTTTGTTATTGCAATTGGCCTGCGAACATCCCGACAAATTCAATTCGTTAATTGTCGCTGGCGTAGGTCGCAATCTTTTTGAACGCGACGGCACGTCCGAACAAATTGCCGCTGCTATTGACGGAACCGCACCGACCACCGATCCGTTGGCCCGCTATTTCGTGCAACTAGCCGAAGCTCCCGACCAAGATCGAGAGGCGTTAGCCGCATTTATGCGCCGCCCCAATCCACCGGCACTTACCCCAGAGATGCTTTCGGCCATCACCTGTCCGGTCTTAGTAGTGCTTGGGGACAAAGACTTTGCCGGACCCGCCGATCCCCTCTGCGAAGCGCTTTCCGACTGTCGTTTGGTGACCCTACGGGGTGTGGACCATTTCGCCACGCCAAAAGACTTCGGCTTTATTGACGCCGCCCTGCAATTCCTCTCCTAGACCACCGAATTTGGGCGCTGAAGCGCTTGTAAGCCTTCGCTGGCCCTTCCGGTGAATTCCCAGCCCGACGAGACAAATAGCACTAGCGTTTATTGCATCGGGTTTCTACTGAATGCATTTGCGTTCTTAGGGAGGGAAATATGAGCGATAGCTCACAAGGTCCAGGCTGGTGGCAAGCCTCGGACGGTAAGTGGTATCCGCCGGAACAAGCACCTGGTGCACAATCTGGCGGAGCCGGACAAAGCAATCTGGCGGAATGGGGACCCCGTGCCCTCGGAATCCTTATTGATTACGCCTCGATTGTCGTCATCATCATTGTTGGCTCAATCATCGCAACCATCTTTGGTGCAGTGTCTGACATCCTCGGCATGTTGGTTTGGCTCGTGGTTTATATCTTCTCGTTCGTGGCGTGGCTGTATTACGGCTATCTCGTCGGCGCACGTGGCTATAGCCCAGGTATGGCCATCATGGGTCTCCGTTGCGTGAGTTCTGAAACAGGACAAACCATCGGTGGCGGCATGGGTGTCGTTCGTTCAATCGCCCACATCGTGGACAGCATCATTTGTTATATCGGTTGGTTGTTCCCATTGTGGGATGCACAACGCCAAACGCTTGCCGACAAAATCGTCAAGACACACGTGTTGAAAAACCAACCCACACAGAAGTTCAGCGCAGAACTCTGGAAGCCTTGATCGTTTCCTAGAAACGAACGAAAAACGGCCCCGCAAGGGGCCGTTTTTTATTGTCCTGTTTGCGCTCGACGACAACTAGCGCAGGGGTGCATCGGTTGGTCGAACCGGTGAAGGAAGCAGCGTCTCCCCCATTAACCAGTTGTCAACTGCCGCAGCCGCCGAACGACCTTCAGCTATTGCCCACACGATCAAACTTTGACCGCGGCCCATATCGCCGGCGACAAAAACTCCATCGACATTCGACGACCAGTTGTCATCGCGAGAAATATTGCCGCGTTCATTCAAATCAACACCGAGTTGATCGATAAGGCCGCCCTTTTCCGGTCCAACAAAGCCCATTGCTAAGAACACCAAATCACATTCAATTTCAAATTCAGAATTCTCAACCGGCACAAATGTTGGTCGTCCATCAACCATCTTCGATTCAACTTCAACCGCCTTCAAGGCGCGCAAGTTGCCGTTTCCATCTCCGCAGAATTCAACGGTGTTGACCGAGTACAGGCGCTCGCCGCCTTCTTCATGCGCTGAAGAAACGCGGTACACCATCGGATACGTCGGCCAAGGTGTTGAATCGGAACGCGTTTCCGGCGGTCGGGGCATGATTTCCAATTGATACACATCAGTGGCGCCTTGACGATGCGCAGTGCCAAGGCAATCAGCACCCGTATCGCCACCACCGATGATGACAACTTTCTTGCCTGCGGCCGTAATAGGCGAATCGTTGAGATCGCCTTCTTGTACCTTGTTCGCCAGCGGCAAATACTCCATGGCTTGATAAATGCCCTTGAGTTCGCGACCAGGAATATCCAAATCACGCCATGCGGTTGCACCACCAGCCAAAACAATCGCATCAAATTCTTGGCGCAACTGCTCGGCAGTGATGTCACTACCAACATTGACGTTGCAACGGAATTCGATTCCTTCAGCCACTAATTGTTCGAGACGACGATCGAGATGGCGCTTTTCCATTTTGAATTCGGGAATGCCATAACGCAGCAATCCGCCGGGACGATCAGCGCGTTCAAAGACCACCACATGGTGACCGGCGCGCACTAACTGTTGCGCCGCTGCCAAACCTGCCGGACCCGAACCAACTACCGCCACTGATTTACCGGTCGATTCCGAAGCGATAACCGGCTCAATCCAACCTTCCGACCATGCACGATCGATGATTTCAACTTCGACTTGCTTAATTGCCACCGGGTCTTGGTTAATGCCAACAACGCAGGCACCTTCACAAGGCGCGGGACATAAACGACCAGTGAACTCCGGAAAGTTGTTCGTGGCGTGCAGACGATCAATGGCTTCGCGCCATTGATCGCGGAAAACTAAATCGTTCCAATCGGGAATGAGATTTCCGAGCGGGCAGCCGTTATTGCAGAACGGAATACCGCAGTCCATACAACGACTGGCTTGTTCCCGCACCTCTGCGATATCGAAGTCTTCATACACTTCTTTCCAATCGCGTAAACGAACGGCAACTTCGCGTCGCTGCGGTAAACGACGGGGGTACTTTAAGAATCCGGTTGCGTCTCCCATTACTTACCTTTCGCCGCCATCATCACTGCTTCGATGGGATCTTTTCCTTCGGCTAACGCTTGTGCTTCCGCGGCTAATACTCGTTTGTAATCGCGGGGCATAACTTTTTTGAACTGCTTGGAAGATGTCTCCCAATCGGCGAGCAATCGCTTTGCCACTGCCGAATCGGTTTCACGTTGATGCTTTTCCAAAGTTGTCTTTAACCACTCAAGATCTGAGTGATCAAGCACTTCGAGATCAACCATTTCGTGATTGACTCGTAAAGCGAAAGTGCCCTCTTGGTCGAGTACATAAGCGATACCGCCGCTCATACCAGCACCAAAGTTACGGCCGGTGCCGCCAATAACGACTACCCGTCCACCGGTCATGTACTCACAACCATGATCGCCAACGCCTTCTACAACGGCGGTGGCACCACTGTTACGCACACAGAATCGTTCACCGACAACGCCGCGTAAGAACACCTCACCGGCGGTCGCGCCATACAGCACGACGTTGCCCGCAATGATGTTTTCTTCGGCTACGAACGGCGCAACTTTGCTCGGACGCACAACGATGCGGCCACCCGATAAACCCTTACCGGTGTAGTCGTTGGCATCGCCCTCAAGACGCAGCGTGATACCCCGCGGCAAGAAGGCACCAAAACTCTGGCCCGCTGAACCTTCAAAGCGAACAGTGATGGTGTCATCAGGTAAACCTTGACCACCATATTTACGCGTTAATTCCGCGCCGAGCATCGTGCCCACGGTGCGGTTGACGTTATGAATTGGCGAAGCGATCTCAACCTTTTCACCACGCTCCAGAGCCGGAGCCGCTTGACGAATGAGTTCGTTATCAAGCGCAGCTTCTAAACCATGATCTTGAGTGGTCATAGAACGCTTCGGAGCATCGGCCGGGACATCAGGCATATGCAAGATCGGCGTGAGATCCAAACCATGAGCTTTCCAATGTCCAACTGCAGCCTTGGTATCGAGTACCTCAACTTGACCAATGGCTTCGTCCAACGAACGGAAACCAAGTTCGGCCAGAAGTTCACGAACCTCAGTTGCAATGAACTCGAAGAAGTTCACGACAAATTCAGGCTTACCGGTGAAGCGCTTACGCAATTCTGGGTTTTGTGTCGCCACACCCACCGGGCAAGTGTCGAGATGACAAACGCGCATCATCACGCAACCAGAAACAACGAGCGGAGCCGTGGCAAAACCAAATTCCTCAGCACCCAAAAGCGCGGCGATCACAACGTCACGACCGGTCTTCAACTGGCCGTCTACCTGCACAACAATGCGATCGCGCAAGTTGTTCAACAACAACGTTTGTTGTGTTTCAGCCAGGCCTAATTCCCACGGAGCACCCGCATGCTTTAGCGATGTGAGCGGCGACGCGCCGGTTCCACCGTCATGGCCACTGATCAACACCACATCGGCATGGGCTTTCGAAACACCGGCCGCCACCGTGCCAACACCAACTTCGGAAACCAACTTCACATGCACACGCGCATATTTGTTGGAGTTCTTTAAGTCATGGATGAGCTGCGCCAAGTCTTCAATCGAATAAATATCGTGATGAGGCGGAGGCGAAATAAGACCAACACCCGGTGTGGAGTGACGTGTTTTCGCCACCCATGGATACACCTTGTGTCCGGGCAATTGGCCGCCTTCACCAGGCTTGGCACCTTGCGCCATCTTGATCTGAATGTCATCGGAGTTAACGAGATATTCGCTGGTTACACCGAAACGACCCGAGGCCACTTGCTTAATGGCCGAACGCTTTGAATCGCCGTTTGGCAACGGAAGGAAACGTTCAGGATCTTCGCCACCTTCACCCGTATTGGACTTACCACCAATACGGTTCATAGCAATGGCCAAAGTTTCATGTGCTTCAGCGGAGATTGAACCGTACGACATTGCACCCGTTGAGAAGCGACGCACAATGCTTTCAATTGGTTCGACTTCATCTAAGGGAACGGGCGGACGTTCGCCGAACTTAAATTCGAAAAGTCCACGCAATGTTGCCAAGGTGCGCGCTTGGTCGTCGACCAGTTTGGTGTATTCCTTGAAAATTTCGTAACGGCCGCTACGAGTTGAATGTTGCAACTTGTAGACGGTTTCCGGATTGAAAAGATGGAACTCACCTTCGCGGCGCCATTGATATTCGCCACCAACTTCTAGTGTGCGGTGGGCACGCTCAACCGGATTCTTCGGGAAGGCCAAACGATGACGACGGGCCACTTCTTCAGCCAATTCATCAAGCCCAATGCCACCCAAACGAGAAACGGTGCCGGTGAAAAATTCGTCGAC
>CAYOHV010000068.1:0-7869 GCA_964403825.1 uncultured Bifidobacterium sp.
TGGTCTTTGCCAAGGCAGTTACTCCGTGTGAGTCGAAACAAATGTTTCGGTGGTGGAACCTGAATCAAATACTGAATCAAATAAATGTGTACTTACTTGTTTACCCGAGACGCATGCCGTAGCCATAGCCGTGGGTTGGTGTCCGCGCATGAGGATCACCATCGGGTGGGGCTTCGCCCACTTTTCCGAGAATGATCACACCGGTTGGACAGCGATCAACGCATAGTGCGCAACGAGTACACACGTCATCGTCAATCACAAAAATTGAATGATCTCCCGGATCAAGACCCGGAAGTTCGGTGCCGACTGCTTCATCAATGGCCGAGGTGCGCACCAAATGAATGCACTTCCACGGACAAATATCGACGCAACCTTCACACGTAATGCATTCGCTCTGATCGATGTGAATGAATTGCTTTGGCTTTACTGCTTTAGAAAGCCATTCAGCATCGACTTCTTGCAGGACGTAATCGTCCCGAAACTCTGGCATTGGTGGATTTGCGTCAACACGTGCCATAGCAATCAGTTCTTTCGCACCAACGGACGGCCGTATTCAGAAGTAATTGCTTTTGCGGCTGCCGCTTCTGCTTCGGCGCGCTTGCCGCGGTTTTGCCACCAAATCCACATCGCAACTTGTCCAACTAAGAAAATGCCGTAAATACCGACAGCAATGAGATCGCGCAATGTTTGATACGTAATGGTGAACGGCAACCAACCACCAAATGCTTGTGGTTTCAAAATGTCGCCGGGGCCATAAACGATTTTGTCGGGACGCCAACCAAGTTCGTTATCGGCCCATGTCAACCACAAATGGGGAACAACGCCGTAAACCCAAAACATCAAAGCAAACGCGTATGTCGAAGCAACCATTGCTTCGCCCCATGTCAACGGTGTTCCCACCGGACGGCGTTTGGCCATTGGGATCACGAGCAATGAAAGAAGTATTGCGACCAAGAATGATCCGACGAATGCGACCATTGGCCAGGGCCTCCCTCGTGAACGTTTGCACAAACGATGAATACGGACGACCAAAGGCTGAAAAGGCCGTTTGGTCTGGTTCTTTGTTTATCACCGTCAGAAGGCCTTTGAGACATTCCGGCGGCCGAATATTTTCCCATATTTTCCATGTGACATACGGCATGGCTCCGACGGGGGTCCTATCCCCCGTCGCGAAAATCTTCTCGGCGATACTTGGCCATAAGGCGCTCGCGTCGTCTAGGTTGGCGGGAGCAAGTGTCGGGTTGAGTGAAAAACCTCAATTCGATGCGAAAAATCAATGTTTTTTGCCCTCCCCGGAGGAACGGTGACCGAAGTTCCCGAGCATCTGCTCAAGCGATCACGAGACAGAAAAGCTGCATTAGGCGGCGGTGGAGACAGTGGCGGCGATGCGCCGGCCGCTTCGACCCCTGCTGTTTCCGAGTCCACCGAGGTGGCCCCGAAAGCGGCCGCCCCCGTGGCCGCAGCAACCCCGGCCGCTGCGCCCGAGCCCGTTGCCCCCTATGTGGAAGCGGCCTTAAAGCGCAAGAAGATCCCCTTCTGGGCCATGCCCATGCTGGCCTTTTTGCCCATTTGGGCCATCCTTTATGTCGGCAGTTTGTCGCCGGCCAGCAGTCGTACACCCAGTCAATTGTCACAGGGTCAGACACTTTTTTCCGCCCAATGCGCCGGCTGTCATGGCGGCGGAGGCGAAGGTGGCGTTGGCCGCCCCATGAATAATGGCAACTTGGTTGCCACATTCCCCGACATCATCGGCCAACTCGAATTCGTATGGGTGGGCTCAGCCGGAACCGGTCCCGCCGGCACTCCTTATGGCGATCCCAACCGTGAAGGTGGCCAACACAAAACCCAGAGTTATAACGGCAACTTGATGCCGAACTTTGATGGCAGCCTCACCCAAGCGCAGTTGCTTGCCGTCGTTCGTTATGAATGGGAAGTTCTTTCCGGCGGCAAAGTCAAAGTTGATGCCAACGGCAACATGACCTACGAAGACGGCAAGCCGATGTTAAATGCTGCCGGTCAGTTGATTACGCCTGAAGGTCAACCACTTTTCGGACCGGATGAGAAATTAACGATCCAACCGAATTGGTCGAAACCTACTGGTTCTGCATAACCGATTCAGCGGCCGCAAAGATTTTTGCGTGCAACGAATCGAGAATTTCATCGTCGTGTCCTAATCCAGTGAACACGACTTCATATGCGCCTGGCGCAATGGCGACACCGCGCCCTAAAAGCGCGTGAAAGAACTCGGCATACATCTTTTCGTTTGTTGTGCATGCTGATTCGTAATCGGTTGGTAATTGTTCGCCGAAAAATAAGCCAACCAATGTTCCCCAACGCGGTGCTTGCGCGGGCATTGATGTTTTCGCAAATGCCGAGGCAAAGGAACCGGCAACACAATCGGCGCGTGATTCGATTAAGCGATACGCGTCGTCATCTAAAAGTTCCAATGCGGCTAATCCGGCTGCGGTTGCTAATGGGTTTCCGGAAAGTGTTCCCGCTTGATACACACGACCAAGCGGAGCCAAGTTGTCCATCAAATCAGCGCGACCGCCAAATGCACCTACGGGTAATCCGCCGCCAATGATTTTTCCAAATGCCGTGAGATCGGCGCGCACACCAGTGAGTTGTTGTGCACCACCGCGCGCAACACGAAAACCAGTGATGACTTCATCAAAAATTAAGACCGCGCCAACACGATCACATTCAGCGCGTAAACCCTCTAAAAAGCCAGGTTTTGGCGGTACAAGGCCCATGTTGGCGGCGCATGGTTCGACAATTACAGCGGCGAAAGTTTCGTCCAATTGCGGAACGACGTTATAAGGAGCAACAACTGTGTCCGCAATTGCATTTTCGGTAACACCCGCCGAAGCGGGAATGGCTAACGACGCCATTGCCGTTCCACCAGAAACTAATAAGCCATCGGAATGACCGTGATAGTTGCCCGCGAACTTCAAAATTTTTGCTCGGCCCGTTGCACCACGAGCAACACGAATTGCACTCATCGTTGCTTCGGTTCCGCTGTTAACCATACGAACTTTTTCGCATGATGGAACTCGTTCACATATTGCTTCGGCTAATAACACTTCACGTGGTGTTGGCGCGCCGTATGACGTTCCTTCGGTACTTGCCGATTGAATTGCTTCAACAATTTTCGGATGTGCATGTCCGGCAATGATGGCGCCGTAACTTTGCACCATGTCGATAAACGTTGTTCCCTCGACATCAGTAACGGTTGCACCTTTTGCCGAAGCCACAAAGTAGGGAGTGCCGCCCACAGAGCGGAAAGCGCGAACAGGTGAGTTCACGCCACCGGGGATAACGCGTTGACCGCGGGAAAAATATTCTTCGTTTGTTGTCATAGTTGCGGTAACTACCCAGTCTTAGAGATCACATGCACGGCATGAACAGTGCGGCTATTAAAACACTCTCATTTTTCGCGGGCGAATTGCACGTATCAATTGACCACCATTTCTTCCTTCGCCTGCCGTATCTGGCTCGCCTTGTTATTAGACTTACTAACAAATCCGCTTCTAAGGTGCGCCTGCCGACTCACTGAATCGGCGAGGGCTGGAACAGAAAAGTGACTCCCGAAAAGGAAATCGATCTGTTTCGGCCCTACCCCACTAAACCGAGTAAAGGAGAGATCAGAGCAATGAGCGAACAAGAAGCAACAAGGTTCATCAAAGATCTGCAAGACAACACCAAATTTGCTGAAGAACTGCACAGCATGCGCGCCAAGCCCGACGAAGTTTTAAAGACAGTTAATGACCGCGGTTACAACGTCACGGCTGACGAAGTTTCGGCTGCGTTTTTAGAGTTCTCAACAACGATGATGACGGAACAAAACCTTAAGGACGTTGTTGCCGGTCTTTCAAAAGGCGACAAGGGCCTCATCGCTGGTTCCGTTGTCGGTGGCGTTGTTGCCACGGCTTGTATCGCCGGCGCCGCAGCTGCAGCCGTCTAAATCTCAAATTTATATACGCGCTTTCGTTAGTGCTCGCGCACAAAACAAACAAGTCGTATTCAGAAAATCGATTGCCAAAAATCAGTTTCAAAAACCAATTTCAAAATCAATTTCAAAAACCAATTTTCTTTAAAGGAGAAAACAATGAGTGAAAAAGAAGCAACACGTTTTATCGAAGACATGAAAAATGTTGACGGCATGATTGCCGAATTCACCCCAGTCATGTCAGATCCAAAGGCTGCTTATGCACTGTTGAAGGCCAAGGGCTACGACGCATCCCCGGAAGAAGTACGTGAGGCGTATTTGGAATTCGCTTCCACCGCTCTTAGCGATCAAGAAATTGCCGAGGTTTCGGCCGGTCTTTCTGATGCGGCGAAGGCCGGCATCACCGCCGGTGCGGTAGTTGGTGCCACCGTTGTTGGTGGTGTTGCCGCAGCCGCCACTGTCGGTATCGCAATGGCTGCCATCGGCGCATGTTCCGCTGCGGCCGCCATCTAATTCGCATTAGTCACTGACAACAAATAAAAGAAAGAAAAGAAAATGAGCGATAAAGAAGCATCACGTTTTATTAGCGACGTGCAAAACGATCCGAATTTCGCAGAAGAATTAACGAAGTTGCGGGGAAAGCCCGACGACGTTTACAGCCTTATCAAGTCAAAGGGTTACGACGTCACCACCGAAGAAATTTCCGCTGCGTATTTGGAATTCGCTTCAACCTGCATGACCGAAGAGCAACTCCAAAATGTTGCTGCTGGTCTCTCCGGTAATGAAAAGGCCATGATCGCTGGCGGCGTTACCGCTGGTGTGGCCGGTGGCGCCGTTGCCTTTGGTGTCACCATCGCCATCATCACCACAGCAAGCGCAACCGCCGCGGCTGCTATCTGATTTGGTGAGAGCGGCAACGGTTGCGCGCAAACTGTTGCCGCTCACTCCAATCGAGAACGCTTAGCGACAAAAAGTTTCTGCGCATTCCATCCAGCGCAGTTGTTACATACTCTGCAAATAGTCGGCGATTTCCGCCGCAAAGTACGTAAGGATCATGTCGGCACCAGCGCGACGTACGGAAAGCAATTGTTCATAGGCCACTGCTGTTCCGTCAATCCAACCTCTTTCGGCCGCCGCTTTCACCATCGCATACTCACCAGAAACGTGATAAGCGGCAATCGGAATATCTAATTCCATTCGCGCTCGAGCGACGATATCGAGATACGACATTGCTGGTTTCACCATCACAATGTCAGCGCCTTCAGCCACATCGAGTCGAATTTCTTCCATGCCTTCGCGACCATTCGCCGGGTCTTGTTGGTAACCCTTGCGATCTCCACCGCCAACAATTTCAACGTCAACGGCATCACGGAATGGTCCGTACATCGCCGAGGCGTATTTGGCGCTGTAGGCCATGATCGACGTCATCGAAAATTCTTCTTCGTCGAGTGCATCGCGAACGGCGGCCACGGTTCCGTCCATCATTCCCGAAGGAGCAACGATGTCGGCACCGGCAGTTGCTTGGGCAATTGCAACATTGGCGTACAAATCCAATGTTGCATCGTTATCGACATGACCATGATCATCGAGAACTCCGCAATGACCATGCGATGTGTACTCGTCTAAACAAAGGTCGGTAATTAAAACCAACTCGGCGCCAAATTTTTGCCGCAGATCTTGCAGTGCAAGTTGCACGATGCCTTCCGGATCAAAAGCGCCCGTGCCGTGTTCATCTTTTTCGGCGGGAATCCCAAACAAAATAAGACCGGGGATTCCGAGTTTGTGAAGGTGCTCGGCTTCTTGCAAAAGCGACTGGCGCGTATGTTGCACCACGCCGGGCAAAGAAGCGATTGGTTGCGGATCAGTAATTCCCTCCCGCACAAAGACCGGAGCAATGAGGTCATCAGTGGAAAGACGCGTTTGCGCTACCAGCCGACGCAACGCCGGAGTTCGCCGCAATCGACGCAACCGCCTTTGAGGGAAATTCATACGATCAGCCTACGCAAGCCGTTCTCCGATACCGAATCGGCCGATTTCGCCTTCATCGCTTTTTCTTTTTGGTCGCGGCCGGTGTTCCTTTGCGGGCCACGATTGCTTCGACTAACCCGTCAATGGTGTGTTGCTCAGCGATGATGTCAACACCAAGTCCTAAACGCCGCGCCGTATCGGCCGTTACTGGACCAATACAAGCAACAGTCGATGGAACAACATCAGTTCCAAATGCCGCAACCCAATTTTCAACCGTTGATGCTGACGTGAAGGTAACGATGTCGGCGGTGCGCACAATCTCACGTTGTCGCTCACTCGGCACCACGGGAATGGTGCGATAGCAGTCGACGACATCTACTTCCCAACCGAGATTACGTAAACCGTCGGGTAAAACATCGCGGGCAACTTCGGCGCGAGCCAACAAAACTTTTCTCGACTCACCGGTTGGCAACGGAAATGCTTCTAGCAACGACTCGGCGATAAATCGATCTGGAATTACATCTGGCACTAACGAATAGCGCGCCAATGCTTCTGCCGTACCTGGACCAATCACAGCAATCTTGCTGAACGCGAAATCGCGGCTATCGCGTATCTCGGCGCAAAACTTTTCGACACCATTGGCTGAAGTAAAGACAACCCACTCGTAATCATTTAACGACTGCGCGGCATTGCGACGCGCTTTGCCTTCATCAGCCGGTTCAGTGATTTCAATGGTGGGAATCAAAATTGGTTGCGCGCCAACCGCCCGTAACGCATCAGAAAGCTTTGAAATTTGGTGTTTTGGACGAGTGACAACAACTCGGGTGCCAAAAAGTGGACGCGACTCAAACCAGGTCAGATCAAGTGATGCCACATAACCAATAACAATCACACTCGGCGATTCAAGATCAGCAAAAGCGATTGTTTCCAATGTGGCGCGCACAGTTTGTTGATCAGCGCGCGTTCCCCAGCGAATAGCGGCCGCCGGTGTATCACCCGCTAATCCTCCCGCTAAAAGTCGATCAACAATTTTCTTAATGCGACCAACACCCATGAGGATGACAATGGTTCCGCCTAACTTCGCGACAGCATCCCAATCAATCTCTCCACCTTTATCCGGATCTTCATGTCCAGTTATAACGGTGAACGAAGTTGATGAATGACGCAACGTCACCGGAATACCGGCATAGGCCGGCACCGCAATGGCGGATGTAACTCCGGGAACAATTTCAAATTCAATTCCGGCTTTGGCGAGTGCGGCGGCCTCTTCACCACCGCGCGCGAAAACAAATGGATCGCCACCTTTAAGCCGCACAACTTGCTGACCGGCTCGACCACGTTCAACTAACAATTGGTTGATGTCGTCTTGAGGCATCGTGGCCTCGCCCGCTTTTTTGGCCACGCTGATGAATTCACAATGTGCGGGCGCGAGATCCAGAAGTGACTCCGCCAGCAAACGGTCGTAGACGACGACATCAGCCGTCGCCAAAACCTCTGCTCCCCGTACCGTCAAAAGGCCAGGGTCACCGGGGCCTGCACCCACCAGAAACACGGTCACAGGCGAAGCCTACGGTGGGTTTCGCAATTGTCACGAAATTGAAATCAAAGCTGAGGTTGCGGTTTGACGATTTAGCACTAAATTCAAGTTCACCACTATCCCAGTGGACATACCTCCCCCCTATGGAGTCAGCCATGACTGAGATCCTTTACGCCACCGCAAGGCCCGCATGGATGGATGATGCTGCCTGCAAGGGAAAAACGAACCTTTTCTTCGGTATTGCAGGGGAACGACCAGAGCGTCGAGCTCGTCGTGAAGCCTCGGCCCGCAAGGTTTGTGCTGAATGTCCGGTCTTGCAGCCATGTCGAGACCTCGCCCGTGAAAACCGGGAAAACGGTTTTTGGGGTGGAGAAAACGAAGAAGAACGAGCAGCCGCTGGCTATTCGCCCCGCTC
>CAYOHV010000069.1:0-3732 GCA_964403825.1 uncultured Bifidobacterium sp.
TAACCAGCGTGCTTTGGAACAACAGCATCGCTTGGTGTTGTTGTTGAACTTGTTGTTGGCGAAGAACAATCGGGGTCATAGGTCAACGAAATAGATCCGTTACCGCCAGTGTTTGAATTAACACCCGGTTGACCACCGTTCGTTCCAACGGCATAGACAACACCGGCTGGTCCGATACTTCCGCCCGCGCCACCGCCACCAATATTTGTGCCACCGCCGCCGCCGCCGTAGCCACCACCACCGCCGCCACCATAAAACGCAAGTCCGCCAGTACCGCCGCCGGCGTAGCCGATTCCTCCGCTCGCGGTAAACCCGTTCATACCGTCGCCACCCGATCCACCATTTCCGCTTCCACCGGGATTGCCACTCGTTCCGCCAATCGAACCCGCAGCTCCACCAATACCTCCGGCGCCACCCAAACCTCCACCTACGGTTACGTCTGCGTCTCCACCCGCACCATTTGCCTGACCGGCATCGCCGCCGATGGAATCGGTGAACGAACCTCCGCCGCCACCAGCAATAACGCGTGTCGAAGTTCCAGTCGGATCAATTGATGAACTCCCGCCACCACCGGAGTAACCCGAGAACTGATTGTTGGTATTTCCTAAACCGCCGCCGCCAACAAACAATTGCAATGTTTGACCAGGCGTAACAGTGAGAGTCGCCGTAACTTGCGCGCCATGACCACCTCGAACGGGTGTGTTTGTTCCCACTGAAGCTCCACCGCCAGCGCCGATAACGACCGCATTAATGGACGTAACGCACGCCGGAACAACGAACGTCGAGGCACCCGGGTTGTTAAACGTCTGCGTCGTTGGTGCCGCTGAGGCTGGTACAACCGCCAAGAGATATCCAAAAAGAACTGCTGCAATCGCCATTGCACCGATTGTTCGCAAACGCATTATTTCCACTCCACCCGATATGCCCAAAACTCCGACCCCGACACCATAAACAATTTTTTGGCGTGCCGCCTGAACAAAGGTCAGTGGAGGCCATTTTGAAATTTCGCAAGTGCCGGCAAGGGAAATTCGGCCTATTTTGTTGCTGCATTGAGGGGGAAAAATGACAGTTGAGAAAGATTTCGTACGTCGGGCGGTCGAATTTGCCGACCTGGCGGCGCTGCGCATCGCCATCTATCAAGCATGTGCCGATCCCGAAATTGCATCGCTGGGTCCGGTGGCGCAACTCAATGAAACCGATCGCGCTCGCTTACAAGATCGCTGCACCGATTTACTTTTTGAAAATGTCGGCAAGTGGAAACTGCGCACTCCAACTGACGCCGAAATAAACGACATGCTCGACATGGTGTTGGGCGTACCAACACCTGAGAGTGAATTCGAACTTCGTAAACAAGTTTTGTCGTTTGACGATTTCCCATTCGGTGTCGAACCTCCTACCGATGGAATGAAACTCGCCGATGATTTTCATATTGCCATCATCGGCGGCGGCTTCAACGGCATCGCAACTGGAGTGCAACTCGAACGACTTGGTGTTCCCTACACCGTGTATGAACGTCGTTCTGAATTAGGCGGAACGTGGAGCATCAATCGCTATCCCGATATTCGCGTCGACACATTGAGTGCTTCGTATGAATTCAGTTTTGAGAAGAACTACGCATGGACCGAATATTTCGCGCGCGGTCCTGAGGTGCGTGCGTACCTGCGTCATATTGCCGAAAAGTTTGGCGTTATGGACAATGTCAAACTCGATCACGATCTTGTTGAAGCCCGCTTTGATGAAAGCATTAACAAATGGCATGTGACTTTCCGTTTGCCCGACGGTTCCACCACTTCGCGCACCGTCAACGCCATCGTGAGTGCTTCAGGATTATTTGCGAATCCGAAAATTCCTGATTTTGAAGGCGTTGAAACTTTCGGCGGTGAATTCATTCACCCAACGCAATGGCCCGAAGGTATCGATCTTTCCGATAAAAACGTGGCCGTCATCGGAAACGGTTCAACGGGTGTGCAGTTACTGGCTCGAGTTGCGGAGATGTCGAAACATGTCACCGTTATTCAACGCACTCCGCAATGGATTAGCCCTCGCGATAAATACGGACGCCATGTTGAACCAGAAATCCGCTGGCTGCTCGACAATATGCCTGGCTATTGGAACTGGTGTCGCATTACGTCGATCATGCATTTATTCAATTTTCATAAGGACTTTTTGATTCGCGACGAAGAATTTGAAAAGACCGGTGGTCGCATTTCGCAAACCAGTGAAAACGTTCGCGCTTTTCTTTTGAATTACATCGAAACCGAAACGGGCGGCCGTCCTGACTTGATGGAAAAACTCATTCCCGACCACGCCCCGATGGTTCGCCGACCCATCGTTGATAATGGTTGGTATCGAGCGTTAACTCGCGACAACGTTTCGTTAGTGAAAGAAGAGATCACTCGCTTTACGCCAACCGGGATTGAAACTTCCGATGGCGAGCACCATGAAATTGATGTGGTTGTTTGCGCAACTGGTTTCGATATTGCGAAATATCTCTGGCCCGCCGAATACTACGGACGCGATGGTGCCAACTTGCATCAACGTTGGGACGAAGAAACGCCAATGGCTTATGCCGGCATGATGGTTCCCGATTTTCCCAACTTGTTCATTTTGTACGGACCTAATTCGCAACCAGTCTCTGGTGGTGTGGCGTTACCCGCTTGGTATCAAATGTGGGCCGGCTTTGTGGCGCGCTGTTTGCTCATCATGTCGGAAGAAAAGAAACAAACTTGTGAAGTCACTCGTGATGCATTTGTCGATTACAACGAACGACTCGTCGAAGAATCACAAAAACTCATCATGGTCACTGAAGAAGCATCGGCCAAGAAGAACTACTACGTCAATGCGCGTGGTCGAATGCAAGTAAACGCTCCGTGGGAAACGAGTGACTACTACCGAATCACCTCGTTCCCCGACCGGAGCGCCATTGTTTTTGAGTGAATACTTAGCGAGCGGCTAAGGCATTCATTCGGTCTTGCATTTTCACAATCCAAATCATCCAGCCGATGATCGGAAGGAAATTCCAAAAACCGGTGAGGGCTGAAATTCGGCCGTCGGTATTTTCTTTGCCATAGGCCGTGCTCACATCGTGCGGCATGGTGAAGAACGTAACGATCGGGAAAATGATGATGAAGATCAAGTTGAAAATCGGTCCCATGCCACTTTCGTTATAACCCTTGAGTTCCTTACCAATTTGGTAGGCCCAATAGACGTGGTAGATCCCGAAGGTGATGATGCTGAAAATAATCACAGCTGCGGCTGATCGAGTTTTGATAACTGACCCGTTGCCCATGTTGATTCCCCCTGTTGGTTTCCGGCGGCTGGTTTCGCCGGTGGCCAAAGCGTAGGCAACTGAATCAGGAACAGTTTGGATACTTTCATAACCTGAAGTTGATTAACTGAATTTAATTGCCGGTATCCTGAGCCGGTGACGTCGACCCCCCGACCGGCCGCCCTCGCCACCATGCATGGCAAGGAAACTATTTTTTCCGAGCCTCTGCGCTCGGTCGGTTTTGCTGTTCGGGCAATTGGTCTCGACACCGATGAATTTGGCACCTTTGCGGGTGAAAAGGCGCGCATCGGTTCCGCCCGTGAGGTGGTTGTGAAAAAAGCCCAAGCGGCACTTGCGCAAGCACAATTGCCGATTGGATTGGCATCCGAAGGAACCTTCAGCGCACATCCCGCTGTTCCCTATCTCACTATTAATTATGAGTTAGCGGCCTTTGTTGATGTTGA
>CAYOHV010000069.1:3832-7855 GCA_964403825.1 uncultured Bifidobacterium sp.
CATTGCCCTGCTTGTGGGCAACGAGGTTTTGGAAAGGCCACCACCAAAGGCGGATTGCCTTGCCAACTTTGTGAACTGCCCACCACCCAAATTGCGGCCGAAATTTGGAAGTGCCCGAAATGCGAAACCGAAGTTGAACATCCTCGACCCGGTTTGGCTGACCCCACCTATTGCGATCGCTGTAACCCCTAACCCGAACGGAAGAGTATGAGTAAGAACATCACCCGCGTTTGTATTGTCGGTACGGCACAACAAACATGGAACGATCCCAACGAATTGTGTCCCGAACCTCTTGTGATGTGGGAAGAATCGGTACGAGCCGCTGCAGCCAATGTGGGTGGTAACGCCGACGTCATTGGCGAAATCGATTACTTCGGCATCGTGCACACGCAGTCGTGGAACTACGACAATCCCGTTACTCGTTTACAACACCGTTTGGGTCGCCAAGGAGTTGACGGTACCTATTCACTAGTAGCCGGCACCTCGCCGCAACGACTTTTAGATAACGCAGCCGCCAAAATGATGCGCGGTGAAATATCCGCTGCCGTCGTTGTTGGCGCGGAAGCACAAGCAACCCTCAAAAAGTATGAAAAAAGTGGGGAAAAACCGCCGTGGTCTTTTCCTGATCCGGCACCGGTTTCCTTCGCTTCATTCATGAACGAGTGGTATCTCCCAACAGAAATTAATCATGGCGTTTTGCCGGCATGGTTGACATTCGCGTTGCTCGCACAAGCGCGTTGGGCGGTGCAGCCTGATCGTGCTGCCGATCGCTCCAACATGCTCACCGATATGGCGTCATTAAGTTCGATTGCTGCACGTAATCCTTATTCTTGGAAAGCGCATGCATATACACCGGTTGAACTTGCCAGTTATGAAAACGGAAATCGCCCCATCGCTACTCCGTTAACCAAGTTCACAACAGCATTCCCCTTTGTTGATATGTCAGCGGCCAATATTTTGGTTACTGAAGAAGTTGCTGATCGTTGGGGCGTACCCGAAGATCGGCGTGTGTATTTACATGGTTGGGGTTTTGCTCGCGATGAATCACATATCGCCGCTCGCAGCCATCTCGATCGTTCAAAAGCAATGCAACGTGCGGCGCATGAAGCATTACGCACGGCGCAGATTGAAATGGATCGCGTTGATATTTTTGATTTTTACAGTTGTTTTCCGACTGCTTTGCAATTTGCTCGCGACGCTCACAACATCGCGATAGATGATGATCGTGCGATTTCACTTACTGGTGGCCTTCCGTATTTCGGTGGACCAGGTTCGAATTACATGTCACATTCAATTAGTTCGTTAGTCGATCATCTTCGTTGCAACAACACTCATTACGGAATGGTGACCGGCATTGGAATGCATATGACCAAACATGTTGTTGGTATTTGGTCAGCAAATCGTCCCAATCATTCGCTTGCCGATTTTGATGAACCGCAGCGAGCCGTAATTGATGATGGAACAAAGAACGTTGTTGAAGATGCTTCTGGAACCGTCACGATTGACGCGGCGTCCGCACTTTATTCAGCATCCGGTGACCCGGAACGAGCAATCGCAATTTGTACATTGCCCGATAGTTCGCGTTGTTATGCCGAAGTGACCGACGCTGATCTCGTCATGGCCGTGCACCGTGGCGACTGGGTTGGCGCTACCGGTGAAGTATCGCCAACTGGTCGCGGCACGAACCGATTGGTCTTCAGTTGATCGGTGCCGGAACCACCCAGGCGACCTCGCCTTTGCCATTGCAGGCCGGGCAACCATCCACTGGCAGCACGTCGCAAAGCTCGCAAACTTCGAGTTTTACCGTGAACGAGTCAAGGTCCAGATGGGCCAATTCGCTTGGAATTTGTGGGATTTTGGCCAGTTTGCTCATGGGTCACCTCCGTAGGGTGACCCCATTATAGAAGTTGGAATTATGAATTACAACTCGTATAATTGATTTCACACAATCCGAGGAGGAACCATGGCAGGAAAGACCCCAATCACAGTTGCCCACGGCGACGGCATCGGCCCAGAAATCATGGATGCAACATTACGCATCCTCGATGCTGCGGGTGCTGAACTCGAAATCGAAACGATCGAGATCGGTTCTGCTGTTTATGAGCGCGGCAATCCTGCCGGTATCGAAGATTCCGCCCTCGATTCATTGCGTCGCACGGGTGTGTTTTTGAAGGCTCCAATCACCACTCCTCAAGGTGGCGGGTTCAAAAGTTTGAATGTCACGGTTCGAAAGACACTCGGTCTCTTTGCCAACGTTCGTCCTTGTCCTTCCTACTTCCCATTTGTTGCCACCAAACATCCGAACATGGATGTAGTCATCATTCGTGAGAATGAAGAAGATCTTTACGCCGGTATTGAACATCGTCAGACCGATGAAGTTGTTCAGTGTTTGAAGTTAATTACACGGCCCGGATGCGAACGAATTGCGCGCTACGCCTTCGAATATGCACGCGCATACAACCGCAAGAAGGTCACTGCCTTTACCAAAGACAACATCATGAAGATGACTGATGGAATGTTCCATCAAGTTGCGGAAGAAGTCGCTAAGGAATACGACGACATTGAATTTGAACATTGGATTGTCGATATCGGCGCGGCCAAGTTGGCCGACAACCCAAATATGTTCGACGTCATCTTGCTGCCCAACCTTTATGGCGACATCCTCTCTGACGTAGCCGCCGAAATTGCCGGTTCGGTCGGAATGGCCGGCAGCGCAAACATCGGCGAAACAAGCGCCATGTTTGAAGCGATTCACGGATCAGCGCCTCGACATGCGGGCAAAAATACCGCTAACCCGTCCGGTTTGATCTTGGGTGCGGTGCAAATGCTCGTGCATATCGGCCAAGGAAGTGCAGCATCAAATGTTCACAACGCTTGGCTCACCACGATCGAACAAGGTGTCCACACCAAAGATGTAAATGGCGAGGAAACCAAAGAAGTAGTCGGCACGAAAGAATTTGCCGATGCCGTGATTGCTCGAATCGGGCAAAAACCCGAGAAACTTCCGGCGGTTAACTACGACAACGCGCCAAGAATCGAAATCAAACTTGCACCTCGTATTCGTCAGGAAAAGAAACAAGTTGGTATCGATGTCTTCATCGATGCTCCGGGCGCACTTCCCGACGACCTCGGAAACGCAATCGAAAAACTTGCGGCACCTGATTTCAAACTCGACATGATCTCCAATCGTGGACAAAAGGTTTATCCGCACGGAGCGCCAGAAACCACCTGCGTCGATCATTGGCGCTTGCGTTTTTCCTCACTTTCAGGCGAAACATCAACCGCAGCAACAATCCAATTACTTGAGCGACTTTCTGAAGGTGGGTTCCCATTTGTGAAAACAGAGGGGTTATTCTCCTTCGACGGAGAACTCGGGTTTACTAGAGGACAAGGGCAATGACCGACACAACACTCGAAGTAACGCTACGTAATCGCCTGGAACAACTCGGCTTTAGTGAAGTTCGTCGCTCTGACGAACTTCACCATGTCGTGTTGCGTCGCGGTGAACTGGAAATTGTGCTGCCCAGTAAAGAGCGATCAATCCCTAATGATGTTGCCCGCATGATTGTCGCCTCGTTACAACCCGTTCTCGGCGACGACTGGTTACATGGCAATGCACACGTTGCGGAATCACTCGAAGCCAACGAATTGCTCAGCATTGATGTGGCGTTACTTGAACCCGGCGACGACAACGTCTGGCGCGCTTTTGCACTCGACGATCTCACTCTTATTGGGTTCGGTGCCGATCGCACAAGCGCGTTACGCGACCTCAAAGAAGCCGCGGCACTCAAACTGTCTTTGGATGTTGCCAAGATCGTTTTGATTACACCCGATGTGATTTAAATCGGTTACTTCGCTGCTTCCGAAGCGGCCAAAATCTCGATTGCTTTTTTCACTCGCTCTGCGTGTTTGGTTTCTTCGCGTCCATTACGCAATAAAAGTTCAATCACTTGCGGATCGGATTCTTGTTCGGCCCACTTTTGGTAACCAACGTCGCCGGCCAATTCACCTTCCACAATGGCC
>CAYOHV010000070.1:0-7841 GCA_964403825.1 uncultured Bifidobacterium sp.
CGTTAGTGCCTGAACTCGCCGACACCTGTGTGGTGTTAAACGGTGTGGCCAAAACCTATGCCATGACCGGATGGCGTGTTGGCTGGATGATTGGTCCGGCCGATCTCATCAAGGTGGCCACAAACTTGCAATCTCATTCGACATCAAACGTGGCCAACGTTTCACAGCGCGCCGCCTTGGCCGCAGTAGCCGGCAGTCTCGATTGTGTGGTGGAAATGCGCGAGGCATTTACGCGACGCGGCAAACTCATTCATTCCATGCTCAATGAAATCGATGGCGTGACATGTATGCAGCCGCAAGGCGCCTTTTATGCGTTCCCGTCTTTTGAAGGCCTGTTGGGACGTCGCTATGGCGATCAAACTCCGCAATCGACACTCGATCTCTGCGAAGTCATCTTGAATCAAGCAAAAGTGGCCGTCGTTCCTGGTGAAGCGTTCGCAGCGCCTGGCTATGTGCGCTTGTCGTTTGCCATGGGTGACGATGACATTGTCGAAGGAATCACCCGTATCGGTGATCTCGCCGCATCAGGAAAATAACTCATGCCAACAACCGCTCCATACGGTTCGTGGGCTTCGCCGATTACCACCGAGGTGTTGTTAGCCAAATCAGTGTCACTTGTTGACATTGTTATTGGTCAAACCGATGTGTGGTGGTCGGAAGGTCGACCGGAAGAAGCCGGACGTCAGCAAATTGTTCGCCATCGACCCGATGGTTCAATGGTTGATGTTCTCGCTGATGGATATTCGGCCCGCACCCGTGTGCATGAATATGGCGGTGGTGCATGGTGGTTACGGGCCAACGATGTCATCTTTGCCAACTGGGATGATCAACGTTTGTATTTGTTGAACGAAGGTCATGCAGAACCGGTGGCATTAACACCCGCACCGGCGCAGCCCCATGCTGATCGCTATGCCGATGGTCGCGTATCGCCCAATGGTCAATGGTTTATTTGTGTACGCGAACGTCATGTAGATGACGACGTTAAAAATGAAATTGTTGCTGTCCCACTTCATCGACCCGGTGATGAACCAACAGTTTTAGTTAGTGGTCCCGATTTTGTTGCCGCGCCGCGCATGTTTGCCGATCGATTGTGTTGGTTTCAGTGGAATCATCCCAATATGCCCTGGGATGGCACGCAGTTATGCGTTGCAGCGGTGCATATGAACGACGCAATCTCGTTAGATGCGATTCATGTTGTTACTGGCGGTGATGATGAGTCGATCACGCAACCAGAATGGTCGGCCGCCGGCGATCTTCTTTATCTTTCCGATCGTTCCGATTGGTGGAATCTTTATTCCTATTCCAATACGCAAATAGAGCAGTTGCTACAAGGAACAGCAATCACGGGTGAGCCGAAAAATTTGGCACCGATCGATGCTGAAATCGCCATACCGCATTGGGTGTTTGATGCGTCGCGCTATGCGCAACTTGCTGATGGTCGCATTGCCGTTGCATATTTCAAAGGTGGTATCGATCACCTTGGCATCATTGAAAATGGTGCCGTGCGTCCGATCGACACCGAGTGGACAGCCTTTCAATCGTTACGTCCATTCGGAAATGGCTTTGCCGTTTTGGCTGCGTCACCAATTTCGGAAACGGTGGTTGCCGTTGTTGACCCCGACGAAGCGTTTTCGGTTTTACGACCGCCGCGTTCGTTAGGTATTGATCCTTCGTTTTTTTCCACGCCTGAACCGGTGACATTCGCAACTAGCGGCGACCGATTCGCTCATGCACTTTTTTATAAGGCCACGAATCCGAATTTCGTTGCCCCCGAAAATGAAAAAGCGCCACTCATTGTGTTAATTCACGGCGGTCCAACCTCGGCGGCGCGACCACAACTCAGTTTGGCCGTGCAGTTTTGGACGTCGCGCGGATTTGGTGTGGTGGATGTGAACTACGGCGGTTCGACGGGCTATGGCCGTTCGTATCGCCGCCGCCTTAATGGTGAATGGGGCATTGTTGATGTCGATGATTGTGTTGCGGTCACGCGTCTTTTGGTTGATCGCGGTGATGCCGATCGCGATCGCCTCATCATCCGCGGTGGCAGTGCTGGCGGATACACCACGCTTTGTGCGTTGACATTCCGCGATGTGTTTGCCGCCGGCTGCAGTCTTTATGGCGTGGCCGATCTTGAAGCCTTAGCGCGTGACACACATAAGTTTGAGGCTCGTTATCTCGACACCCTTGTTGGGCCGTATCCGCAGCGCCGCAGTCTTTATGTTGAACGTTCGCCAATCCACCACACGTATGACCTTGAGTGCCCGTTGATCATTTTGCAAGGCGAAGACGACGAAATCGTGCCGGTGAATCAAGCGGAAATGATGGTTGAAGCACTGGAAGATAACGGTGTGCCCTGGGCCTATCTCGTTTTTAGCGGTGAACAACATGGTTTCCGTAAAGCCGAAACCATCAAACGCGCCATCGAGGCAGAGGCATACTTTTACTCGCAGATCTTGGGATTTACCTTGGCCGATGAGGTCGAACCCGTTGAGATCGCCAACCTTTAATTTCTCATTTGGCGTTCGCGGCGGCAGACCATAAGGATGTAGAGATATGGCTCGTATTTTGGTAACCGAAACAATTGCTGACGGGGGACTCGATCAACTCCGCGCCGCGGGACACACCGTTGATGTGCAAGAAGGGTTGAGTCCGGAACAATTGTTGGAAGCGGTGAAGGGTGCCCATGCGCTCATCATTCGTTCGGCAACCAATGTCACGGCTGAAGTTCTCGAAGCCGGCACCGATCTTGTCGTTGTTGGTCGCGCCGGTATTGGTCTTGACAATGTCGACACGGCTGCCGCCACCGATCGCGGTGTCATGGTGGTGAATGCGCCGCAGTCGAACATTCTTTCGGCGGCCGAACACACGATGGCTCTTTTATTGGCCATGGCGCGCAATGTTCCCCAAGCCCACGCGGCATTGGTATCGGGACGTTGGGAACGCAATCAATGGACTGGTGTTGAATTGGCCGATAAGACACTTGGTGTCGTCGGTTTAGGTCGCATTGGAAAGCTGGTTGCGCAACGAGCAATGGCTTTTGGAATGAACATCGTTGCTTACGATCCGTTTGTTTCGCCGGAAATGGCTCGCAAGATGAACATCGAATTGATGGAACTCGATGATGTTTTAGCAACGAGTGATTTCCTCACATTGCATGTAGCCAAAACTCCCGAAACCATTGGCTTGTTAAACGCTGATCGTTTAGCCAAAGCTAAAAAAGGAATTCGTATCGTTAACGTCGCTCGTGGTGGCATCATCGTGGAACAAGATCTTGCTGATGCCATCGCCGCCGGTCATATCGGTGGCGCGGCGCTCGATGTTTTCGACAAAGAACCAACAACCGAATCGCCGCTTTTCGCTTTACCGCAAGTGGTGGTAACTCCGCATCTCGGTGCCAGCACTCACGAAGCGCAAGACAAAGCGGGCGACACAATTGCCGAAATGGTGGCGTTGGCGTTAGCCGGCGACTTCGTGCCATTCGCGGTCAATGTGAATGCCGCCGAAGCCAGTGAAACGGTGCGACCGTTCTTGGCGATCGCCGAACGTCTCGGTGCAGTGTTCGCCGGATTAAGCGGACGCGCCGACAAATTGGAAATCACTTATGAAGGTGAAATTGGTGGTTACGACACGCGCATTTTGACGCTGTCGGTGCTTAAAGGATTCTTTGGTCGTATTACCGACGATCCAGTTTCGTATGTGAATGCACCGAAGATGGCCGAAGAAAAAGGCATTTCGGTGGTGGAATCGTCGACGACAACGGCGCAACATTTCGTAAACCTCATCACTATTCGCGGCGGCGCCCATGCCATTGCCGGAACATTGGTGGGTCTTAATGGTGAAGCTCGTTTGGTAATGGTTGATGAACATCGCGTTGATGTTCCGCCCACCGATCACATGTTGGTTGTTCGCAATGACGACCGCCCAGGCATGATCGGCAAAGTCGGAACCATCGTGGGCGAAGCCGGAGTGAACATTGCCGATATGGACGTCGGTCAAGCACCAAGCGGTGCTTCGGCCATGATGGTGCTGGCTACCGATCGGGCGGTGCCCGCAGAAGTTTGCGATGCCTTGCGCGCCATTCCGGGTATCGAATCGGTTGACGCCATCTAATTATCCGCTGCAGTAAGCGGCGAATAAGAAAAAGTTGCTACTCGCCGCAGGCGACCGATAGTCTTTAGCCATGCGCTCAAGCGTCCCTGCATACCGTTTGAACCTCCTTCTTTCTTAGGCGAGTGCCGATCTCGGCGCTCGCCAACCTCCTGTGCCTCTGCGGCCCGGGAGGTTTTTTATTTTTCCGATCAACTTTTGCTTTAACCCTCACCGAAAGGTCACCCCAATGGCAGCCAACGCTCCCACCCAAAATGGAAAGAACGACGATCGAGTCATCATCTTCGATACGACGTTGCGTGACGGCGAACAATCGCCAGGTATTTCGCTTGACCAAGGCGAAAAGGTTGAGATCGCCGAACAACTGGCGCGCCTCGGTGTTGATGTCATTGAAGCGGGTTTCCCGATCGCATCACAAGGCGACTTTGAAGCGGTACAAGCAATTGCTCAAGCCGTACAAGGTCCAGTCATCTGCGGTTTGTCCCGTACGCAATTAAAAGACATTGATCGCTGTTGGGAAGCAATTGAGCCTGCCGCCAATCGTCGTATTCATGTGTTTATCGCCACCAGTGAAACGCATATGAAGCATAAGTTGCGCATGACTCCCGATCAGGTGAAAGCCGAAGCGGCTGCCGGCGTTGCTCATGCACGGGCCTATACCGATGATGTTGAGTTTTCACCCGAAGATGCATCGCGATCCGACTTCGATTTCATGTGTGAAGTACTGCAAATTGCCGTCGACAATGGTGCCACCACGTTGAATATTCCCGACACGGTGGGCTTTGCCGTTCCTCATGAATATGCCGAACGTTTAGCCAAGGTGCGCGAAGTGGTGAAGGGCGATTACATCATTTCCACTCACTGCCATAACGATTTGGGCTTAGCGGTGGCCAACTCATTAGCCGCCGTGCATCGTGGTGCGCGCCAAGTGGAATGCGCCATTAACGGTTTAGGTGAGCGTGCTGGAAACGCCGCCTTAGAAGAAATTGTTATGGCGTTGCGCACGCGCTCCGATTACTTCGGCGGTATTGACACCAATATCCGCTCAGAAGAATTGGCCCGTACATCTCGTTTAGTTAGCCGTCTCACTGGTTATCCCGTGCAATACAACAAAGCCATCGTTGGTCGAAACGCTTTTGCTCACGAATCTGGTATTCATCAACATGGTGTGTTGAACGAACGCACAACCTACGAAATCATGGATCCGGCGGCCGTCGGACAAGGCGAATCGAAGATTGTGTTGGGCAAGCATTCCGGTCGCCACGCGTTTTCGGACACATTGAAGAAAATGGGTTACGACTTAAGCGGTGAAGCACTGAACAGTGCGTTTGAACGCTTTAAGGAATTGGCCGATCGCAAAGTTGAATTAAGCGACGCCGATTTAGAGGCGTTAGTTGCCGAAGAAACGGGCGATACCGTTCGCTATGCATTCTCATTAGTTTCAATCGATTGCAGTGGTGGAACAAACTCCACACCAACGGCGCGCGTTGTCATTGATCGTGATGGAACCAAACTGGAAGCATCGGCCGAAGGTGACGGAATGGTCGACGCGGCTTGTCGGGCCATTCGCCAAGCGACCGGCGTGGAAGGAAACCTCACCGATTACGCCGTTACGTCGGTAACCGGCGGTGTAGATGCGTTAGCGGATGTGGCCTTGCGCTTTGAAGCCAATGGAGTTTCAATGCCGGGCCGTGGTTTATCAACTGATGTCGTGGATGCTTCGGCCCGCGCCTTTTTGAATGCCATCAACCGCGTCGTGCGTGTCATCGATTCGGGTGAAGATCCCTCGGCCGTTGTACGTCCGGGTTCGCTGAAGGGCTAACCAACACCAAGGCTCAACGTTGAATGATCTTCGCTTCACCGTTTTTGCCGGCATAAGTCGAGACGGCTTTCTGGCCACCACTGATGGTTCACTTGAGTGGTTAGAACAGGCGGCTGACGCCAGCGAAGATTACGGCTTCGATACTTTTTTGGCTTCAGTAGATGCCATGGTGTTGGGGCGAGCCTCATTCGATCATGTGCGTACCGCCGGCGAATTTCCTTTCGGTGACTTGCCGGTGTACGTGATGAGCCATCGCGATGTAGAAACTGATTGGCCAGTTACTCGCGTCAGCGGATCAGTTACTGAACTCTGCGACCTCTGGCAGCGCAATGGTCATCGACATATGTCGATCGATGGCGCCAATGTGCTGTCCCAATTTCTTGCCGCGGGGCTTGTCGACGATTTGATACTCACTATTGCGCCGGTGGAACTGGGGGAGGGCATTGCGTTGTTTTCAGTCCGCGCTGATGCCGACAACTTTGTTGCCATTGGTGACGACCAGCGTTGGCCGAGCGGAATGGTGCAGCGCCGTTATAAACGACGCTCTATTTGAGGGCGTTATTTCGCTTCGGCCCGCGGCATCCAACTGGGACGCGTCTTTTCGAATTCGGTGATAGCCGATTCGAATTGCAAGGTGATACCGATATCGTCGAGGCCCTTTAAAAATCGCTCTTGGGTGGAATCGTCGAGAGGGAACTCAACATCGATACCGAGTGACGGAGCCGTTAAACGACGAGTCTTGATATCAACAGTGATTTCCGTTGTTGGGTCGGCTTCAACGGCACGCAATAACTTTTCGCTCACCGCTCCATCAACCACAACGGGCACTAAACCATTCTTGGTGGAGTTGTTGCGGAAGATATCGCCAAAGCGCGGTGCGATTACTGCTGCGAAGCCGTAATCCATGATTGACCAAACGGCATGTTCGCGTGATGAGCCAACACCGAAGTTCGGTCCGGCGATCAAAATTTTGGCACCGTTATATTGCGGTTGGTTCAACACGAAATTTGGATCTTCGCGCCATTCTGAAAAAAGACCTTGACCAAAGCCAGTGCGCTCGACTCGCTTGAGCCAATCGCTCGGAATGATCTGATCGGTATCGACATCGGATCGATCCAAAGGAACGGCGGTTCCGGTGATAGTGATGACTGGTTCCATGATTTCCTCAGTTCAAGTCGCGGGGATCGGCGAAGGTTCCGGCAATGGCAGTAGCGGCGGCAACGGCGGGGGACACCAAATGGGTGCGGCCACCTTTACCTTGTCGGCCTTCGAAATTTCGGTTGGAAGTAGAGGCTGAGCGTTCACCGGGCGACAACTTGTCGGGGTTCATTGCTAAGCACATCGAACAACCCGGTTCACGCCAATCAAAACCGGCAGCAGTGAAAACTTTGTGCAGTCCTTCACGCTCTGCTTGTTCTTTTACGGCGAATGATCCGGGAACAACCATGGCGCGCACACCATTGGCAACTTGTCGTCCTTCGGCCACCGCGGCTGCGGCGCGTAAATCTTCGATACGACTGTTGGTGCATGAACCGATGAAAACGGTTTGTACCGGAATGTCTTTTACCGAAGTGCCGGCACTGATGCCCATGTATTCGAGAGCACGTTCCGCCGCGTTACGTTCCACTGGATCGGCAAACGACTGCGGATCGGGGATCGTGCCATCGAGTTCAACAACTTGGCCAGGATTGGTTCCCCAAGTAACAAAGGGACGCAATGTTGAGGCATCGATGTCAACAACTTTGTCGAAGACAGCATCGTCATCGGTGGCCAAAGTTTTCCAATAGGCAACAGCCTCGTCCCATTGATCGCCCTTCGGCGCGTACAAACGATCTTTCAAGTAATCGAAAGTTGTTTGGTCGGGCGCAATTAAACCGGCTTTCGCACCCGCTTCGATTGACATATTGCAAAC
>CAYOHV010000071.1:0-7753 GCA_964403825.1 uncultured Bifidobacterium sp.
CGCGTAGTTTTCCCGCTTCCGCCAGCGCGATTACTTCATGCGTATCGGACAACGTTGGAGCCTGAAAACTAAAGACTTCGCCGTCGCGGGGAAGTACTGAAAACAACTCGCCGCGTCTTTTTCCGTGCCCAGCGCCAATTAACGCAAATGATCCGCGCCGTTCCGTAAGGGCCAAACCTTGACTAATGGATTCGTCGATACCAACAAAATCCAAAACAGCATTGGCACCGCCGCCAATGTGTTTGCGAATTTCGGCGGCCGTACCTTCATGAACACCCGAAAAAGTTTGGTGTGCTCCTAATTCGGTGGCGTATGCAAGCCGTTCCGGAGAGATATCTACCGCAATTACTTCGGCATTGGTGAGAGCACGTAAATGTTGCACAGCAAATGATCCGAGTCCGCCCGCTCCGATTACGACGGCATGACCATTCTCAGGAATGCGTTCGGCGCATCGTTTTACGGCGTGGTACGACGTCGCACCTGCATCAGTCAGCGGCCCTGCAATTTTGGGATCAACATTATGGAGGCGCACTAATTCGCGTTCGCTACTGACAACGACGTACTTGGCCAACCCACCGTTAATGCCATAGCCGCGACCAACGAGGGAATCATCGCAGTTGTTATCCCATCCATTTGTGCACCAACCGCAGTTCCCACAGGAATGGGGTGAAACCACTGCCACTGCATCGCCCGGGTTGAATTGGGTGACACCGGCGCCAATGTCGGCAACAAAACCTCCAACCTCATGACCCAAGGTGAACGGAATGCTCCAACCGAGTGCCTCGCCAAACACCGCGGGCATCTGCGCCATGCCGACATCGCTATGGCATAAACCATTTCCGGCAACTTCGATGAGGATCTCGCCCGGCCCAGCAGTTGGGATTGGCGCTTCGGTAAGAACAGCGGGTCGTTCCCATTCCACGATGCGGAAAGCTTTCATGGTCTCGGTCATGGCGAATCCTTTCGACGCGCCCATCCTTGCACTTCGTTATGCATCGATAGCGGTGCTTTCGGGCTCGGCTCTGCGTGAGGTGCGCTGGCGGGGCATTATGTACAGGTCCTGAAGGAGGATCACGTGGCAACCAAGACTTTGCAAGATGCGACCACCATGTGGGAACTAGTAGAAGCGCGCGCGGCGGCAACGCCTGATGTGCCGGTGTTGATCGAGGCTGATCGACAAGTGACTTTTGCTGAACTGCGTGATCTTGCCGAGCGCGTCGCTGCGGGATTCTATGAACTTGGTATTGACCCTGGTTCCAAAGTGACGTGGCAACTACCAACACGTATCGAAACCATTGTGTCGTCACTAGCGCTTGCTCGTTTAGGCGCCATTCAAAACCCAATCATTCCTATTTATCGTGATCGTGAAGTTGGTTTTGTTTTGCAACAAACCGGCGCCGAATTCTTCTTGGTGCCCGGCAACTGGAACGGATTCGATTTCGGTGAAATGGCCGGACGTATTTCCGAAACTTTGGGCATAAATCCCGTTGTTATTAACGCTTACGAAAACCTGCCCGAGGCCGATCCCGCCATATTGCCGGCGGCACCGACCTCCGGTGATGAAGTTCGTTGGGTGTACTACACGTCGGGTACAACCTCCTCGCCCAAAGGTGTTCGTCATACCGATGGCACGCTTCTTGCCGGCGGTTTAGGTCTCGCCGATGCATTGGTGCTGACACCGGAAGATGTCGGCTCAATCGCGTTTCCTTACGCACATATTGCTGGCCCCGATTATCTGATGATGCTGATGTTCCGCGGATGTGGTGCGGTTTTGGTTGAAGCCTTCAATTTGGATGACGCGGTGGCATTGTTTTCCGCAAAGGGCGCCACAATGGCGGGTGGTGGTCCGGCGTTTTACCAAATGTATTTAGGTAAACAACGCACCCAACCCGATACCCCGATCATTCCGTCATTGCGACTTCTATCGGGTGGCGGTGCGCCGAAGCCTCCGGAAATGTTTGTTGAAGTTATGGCGGAAATGGGCATTCCCATTTGTCATGGCTACGGCATGACTGAATGTCCGATGATTGCTCAGGGCGGACCGAACGATTCGCATGAGCAACTTATGTACACCGACGGTGCGCCCGTTACCGGCATCACTATTCGCATTGTGAAAAGTGATGAAACAGAAGCGGCCCGTGGTGAAGATGGCGAAGTGCGCTTGAAAGGACCAATGGTCTTCAAGGGTTATACCGATGAATCCCTTAACGCCGATGCCTTTGATGCTGACGGTTGGTTCCGCACCGGCGATCTTGGACATATTGATGAATCGGGACACGTTGTGCTCACTGGTCGCCTTAAAGACGTCATCATTCGCAAGGGCGAGAATATTTCGGCCAAAGAAATTGAAGATTTGCTCTATCAACATCCCAAAGTCGCCGACGTTGCCGTTATCGGTTTGCCCGATAAAGAGCGCGGCGAACGTGTTTGTGCCGTTATCGAGCGCGTGCCGGGCGGCGAAGATATCGAATTCGCCGAAATGTTTGAGTACTTGAAAAACGCCGATTTGATGATGCAGAAGATTCCGGAACAATTAGAAATTGTTGACGAACTGCCGCGTAATCAAACATTGCGCAAGATTCTCAAACAGGATTTGCGCGATATGTATCGCGACAAGCCATGGACGCCAGCGCCCCGATCTAAGTAACTCGAAAGTGGAGTCGTAATTCGGATTAGCGCGTAAGCGTGACCGGTCGCGACTTAATAACTTCTTCGAAAAAGTCGTTACCTTTATCGTCGACCACTACGAATGCCGGGAAATCTTTCACTTCGATTTTCCATACCGCTTCCATGCCCAATTCGGGGAACTCCAGCACTTCGACTGATGTAATGCAGTCTTTGGCGAGTCGAGCCGCCGGTCCACCAATCGATCCCAAATAGAAACCGCCATAACGCTGACAAGCATCAGTAACGGCTTTGGAACGATTGCCCTTCGCCAACATCACGAAGCTTCCGCCATTGGCTTGGAAAAGATCAACATAGGAATCCATCCGTCCGGCAGTAGTCGGTCCGAAAGAGCCCGATGCGTAACCCTCGGGAGTTTTCGCTGGTCCGGCGTAATACACGGCGTGATTCTTCATGTAGTCGGGGAGACCGCCACCAGCGTCGAGACGTTCTTTCAACTTGGCATGAGCGATATCACGCGCCACCACCATCGGACCGGTGAGGCTCACACGAGTCTTGATGGGCAGTCGCGAAAGTTGGGCGCGAATTTCGTCCATCGGCAAGCGAAGATCGATGGAGACCACATCATTGCCAAGAGCAGATTCGTCGATTTCCGGTAAGAACTGCGCCGGGTCATGTTCGAGTTGTTCGAGGAAGATTCCATCTTTGGTGATCTTGCCTAAGGCTTGGCGATCGGCGGCACAAGAAACAGCGATCGCGACTGGACAGGATGCACCATGACGCGGGAGACGAATGACGCGCACGTCATGACAGAAGTACTTGCCACCAAACTGCGCGCCAATTCCTGATTGACGCGAAAGTTCCAAAATCTTCGCTTCCATTTCCACGTCACGGAATCCGCGGCCCAGTTCATTGCCGCTTAATGGAAGTGAATCTAAGTATTTGGCTGAGGCCATCTTGGCAGTGGCTAAGGCAAACTCAGCAGTGGGGCCACCAACAACAACGGCTAAGTGATAGGGAGGGCAGGCAGAAGTGCCAAGCACGTCCATCTTCTCGGCCATAAAACGTAAAAGTGATTCTGGATTAAGAACGGCTTTTGTTTCTTGGTACAACAAACTCTTGTTCGCCGAACCGCCGCCTTTGGCCATGAAAAAGAATTTGTAGGCCTCGCCGTCAATGGCGGAAATTTCAATTTGGGCGGGCAGGTTTGTTTTTGTGTTGACTTCTTCGAACATCGACACGGGCGCCATTTGCGAATAGCGCAAATAATCGTTTTGGTAGGTGTCGTAAACGCCGCGCGCAATTGCTTCCGCGTCTTTGCCTTCCGTTAAAACAAACTGACCACGTTGCGCTTTGATGATGGCGGTGCCGGTGTCTTGGCAACCGGGCAAAACTTGCGAGGCGGCGATATTGGCGTTGCGCAATAAATCGAGCGCCACGAAACGATCGTTGCCGGACGCTTCGGGATCGTCGAGGATTGAAGCGAGTTGAGCAAGATGTTCGGTGCGCAAAAAGAAATTGATTTCGTGCATGGCGGCGGCCGTGAGCATGCGAATTGCTTCCGGGGAAACTTTCAGAAACGAACCAACGGAGGTCTCTACGGTTTCAATTCCCTCAGTCGAAAGCAGGCGATAGTTGGTTGTATCGGGGCCAAGGGGGAGAAGTTCTTGAAAAACAAAGTCGCTCATGATTCAACCGTATCCTGCAGTGAGTAGCCGGTCAGATCGAGCGGGTGCGCTAGGTTTAGAGCGTGAACGCAATCGTTATCTACGAATCTCTCACCGGTAATACCGAAAAAGCAGCCGGATTTATTGGGGCCGAGTTGAACGCGGCGGGCATCACCACCGCAGTTTGTCCCACGACCGATATCAACTATCAGGCTTTGGCTGATGCGGATTTAGTGGTCGTGGGAAGTTGGACCGATGGTCTTTTCTTTTTCGGTCAACGCCCGGCCAAAGAGGGACGCTTAGCGCAACTGCCGTTCATGAATGGCAAGAAGTCAGCGGTCTTTTGCACGTACGCCCTCGATACGGGCAAGACATTGCAAAAAATGGAAAACATCATGCGCGATCGCGGCGCTGAAGTTGTGGGCGGTTACGCCATTAAGCGCAACAAATTAGATGAAGGCAGTCGTGAGTTTGTTGACCGTCTTCTCGCCGCGGTGCATTAAACCGTCAGTTTCGAGTTTTCTAATTCGGAAACTTGCGAACGATTGACGCAAATGGGCGTGGCAACAACGGCCGCTACTAGCGCAATGGCGCGTAGTGACGACCAAATAATTTCGTCGCCGTGACTTGATGGTCCAACCAGTGCGATATAAGCGATGAGGCAAAGAACTTTTTGCCAGCGCAATGTGCTTGATTGCCAACAACAAAGAAGCGCCAGTAAAAGAAAACCTAAATGATGAGTCCACGAAATTGGACTGATAGCTGAGGCTGCTGCGCCCACAATGGCGGCCACCGCCAATAAGTCGTTCGCTTTGGCGGCGCGAAAAGATCGGTACGCCGCCACCATGACTATTAAAAGGACACACAAAATCCAAAGCACGGTGCCGTTGCCGGATAACGAACGGGAAACGATTCCATAAACAGAGTTATTGCGCGCATCGTCAACGCTGCCGACGCGATCACTTTGCCAAAGTAAATCGGTCCAATAGAGACGTGAATCGCTCGGAGCCAAGATCCAACCAATACCGGTAGTCACAACGAACATGCCGATAGCAGTAATGAAGGCATTCCATTTTCTTGCCAACGCGAACCACACCAGAAAAAGTCCGGGGATTAATTTGATTGCGGTCGCGAGTCCAACACCGAGTCCGGCATAACGAGTTCGTTTTCGTAATTGATTGAGGTCGAACAAAATAAGAAACCAAAGAAAAATATTGATCTGACCTTGCCGCAACGTGAGCCATACGGGAATAGACACAACCGACAAGGCGAAAAACCACAATGCTTTGGTGAGGCGATCGTTACGTTCAATTCCTGCGAGGCCAGTGGTGAACCAGCAGGCGCCCCCGAGTGCTGCCAGCGATAAAAGCGTTACCAGTACTTCGCGACCATCGGCGGTGAGCGGTGTGAAGGGAAGGAAAAGCAGCGGCCCGATTGGGGGATAGGTGGCACCCAAGTTAAAAACGTTGTCGCGGTAGTCGTAAAGCGATCGACCATCGAGCCACCCATGGGCGGAGTTGACGTAAATCTTTAAATCCAAAAGACCGGAGGGTGGACCGATTTTCCAGGCCTGCCAGATTCCTAATCCGGCAGCCATAAGTGCGGCCACTACGGCTAAACGACGGCCGCGCAGACCGCAGAGCGCGGCAATGCCCACCACGGCCGCACCAAGCGTGAATGGGGTTGTCCACGGAGTGGTTAGTTGATGGAGCCAGTCGGGCACGGCGTCACGCTACCGGCTGGGTTTGTTCCGTGTCGGAAAATCGAACGAGCCAACCGCCCGTCAGCATGTGGAAAAACCCGCAACAAAATGTTCATCATTGAATCCCCGATTTGGGGGTCAGGTCGCGTTAGTTTCCGAGTGGGCGGAGTCCCTTTCGGGGTTCCGAATTTCCCGTTCATCGACCCCCGAGGAGACAGGGCATTCATGCAACGACACAAGAGCCGTAGATTCCGCTTAGGAGTACTCGGTATTGCACTGCTCGCCGCATTTGGTTTGCTGGCCACTGCTTGCAGTAGCGATAGCAATTCAAGTTCCGGTGGCACCACCAAAGCGGCGTGGATTTACGTCGGTCCGATTAATGACGGCGGATGGACGCAAGCCCATAACGCTGGTCGCGAATTCGCGGCACAAAACCTTGGATCCGAACTAGTAACCACGTTCAAAGAAAACATTCCGGAAGGTCCTGAAGTAACCCAGGTCATTAACGATCTCATCAAGGACGGGAACACCATTATTTTCGCCACGTCCTATGGCTACAAGGACGCCATGATGGCTGCGGCCGCGGCAAACCCGAACGTGAAGTTCGAACAAGCAACGGGTGACTCAATCACAGTTCCGACTGATGGTGTCACCATCCCAGCGAATTACAACGAATACTGGGGTGCTGGTGAAGACACGCTTTACCTTTCCGGTATGGCTGCGGGTGCAGCAACCAAGAACAACCAAATTGGTTTGATTGCTCCGTTCCCGATTCCCGAAATCATTCGTCATATCAACGCGTTCACTCTTGGTGCACAAAAAGTGAATCCGAATGTGACGGTCAAAGTTGTTTGGACCAAAGACTGGTTCAATCCCACCAAGGAACGTCAGGCTGCTGAGTCGTTAGTTTCGAGTGGCGTTGACACGTTGCATTCGCATCAAGACAGCCCGACCGCTGGTGATGTGGCGAAGGCCAACAACATTGCATGGGTTGGTTATGACTCCGATCAATCACAGGCATACAGCACCGTTTGGTTAACCACCGCGGTGTACAACTGGGGCCCGTACTACGTGAAGAAGATCAACGGCGTACGCGATGGATCATGGAAGCAAGACAACTACTACGGAACCATTGCTGATGGATTTACCAACATCGCGCAATTTGGTTCACGTGTTGCTCAGCCCACTAAGGACATGATCAATGCAGAACTCACTAAGGCCAAGGCCTTAAGTGGCAATGCATACGGTTGGTACTGGGGCGAGGCTGATCGTGTTGATCAGGCTGGCACCGTACAAATCAAGAAGGGCCAAACTCTCACGCAAAAAGACCTTTACACGATGTCGTATTTCGTAAAGGGCGTGGACGGTAACCCGAAGGGTTGATGTTGTCACCTGAATCTGTATCCGGCGCAGCCACCGCATCCGCGGTGGCTGCGTTCGGTGTCACCAAACGATTTCCGGGCGTAATCGCGAATGATGATGTTTCGGTAGATATTCGAGTGGGTGAGGTGCATGCGCTACTCGGTGAGAATGGCGCGGGCAAAACCACCTTGTCGAATATCTTCACCGGTCTTTATCGTCCCGATGAAGGCTTCATAACCGTTGGTGGCGAACCCAAAGTTTTCACCACGCCGAAAGATGCCATCGATTGCGGTATCGGCATGGTGCACCAACATTTCCGTTTAATTCCCAATTTCACGGTGGCGGAAAACATCGTCTGCGGATTGCAAGACGTGCGCGGACGTTTACCTATGCGGCA
>CAYOHV010000072.1:0-7742 GCA_964403825.1 uncultured Bifidobacterium sp.
GCGAAACCGCTAATGTCGTTACCAACACAAGCGCCAGCGGCGAAACACTCTTTTGCAACTGAAGCTCGCCAGGTATCAACCGATAGCGGCAAATCGAATCGCGATCGCAATGCCTCAATGGCGGGAACCACTCGATCGAGTTCTTCGGCTTCGGTGACTTCTTCACCAGGTCCGGCCTTCACTCCCCCAACATCGAGAAAATCCGCGCCATCAATGACAAGTTGTTCGGCTTTACGCAGAAAATCGTCGAACTGGAAATACGAACCCTGATCGTAAAAAGAATCGGGCGTTCGATTGAGAATGCCCATCACTAAGGCTCGGGTGGTGATGTCGAAACGGGTGGTGCCAAGACTCAAATACACAGTCGAACCCTAACCTGCCACCACCTTAAGACGACGCCTTAGAACATTGAACACGCCCAAAAGTCCGGCGATGGCTATGGCTACTGCCATTTCCGAAATACCCAGACGAGGAAAAGGAAGTCGAGCGCCAATTTCCGCCACTGCTCGCAACCACCATAAACAGATCCGCATGGGCAGTTGCAGCAAAAAACGCGGAAACGAGGGCAAGAGCCCCGCAACTACCCCGGCGCTCGACCCCCACATCATCACAAAACCTGCAATCGGTTCAGCCAGCGTGTTTGTGAAAACGCTAACGGTCGGAATGGAACCGAAATACAAAAGAGAGAACGGTGCCACACCAATTTGCGCCGCAATCGTGATCGCCATCACTTGACGCAGAAGTAATGGCCCTTTGAGAACGTGAACCAAGAAGTGCGAGAGCAAAACGATTCCCAATGTTGCACTCACAGATAACTGGAAAGCCTTGGAGTACACCAATAGCGGATCAATTAACAGACAAAGAATGAGTGCGACAGCCACGCGTTGCACACCAGTGATGGTTGATTCGGTAAAAAGTCCGACTGCGCCCACCATGACCATCACTGCGGCCCGCAACACCGACGGCTCAAATCCCGTCAACGTGATGAAGAAAAAGACTAAGAACAAAAGAAAGAAGAATCGGCTTTTACGATTCAAGCGAGTGAGGACGGGTGAAGCCAACGCAATGATGAAAGCTAGGTTCTGTCCGCTCACAACTAAAAGATGACTCATACCGCTGGCTTGAAACGACTGAGACAGTTCTTTCGTAATCCCCCGCTCGTCACCAATGACAAATCCCAAGTACAGTCCGCGATTTTTCCCCAATGGTTGCCCGCTTTTAGTTACCAAAGTTCGAATCGCCGACGGACCGATGGACCACCACTCGCGGCCAGTTGGTTTGATTGTTTCGATTGCGAAAGAACCCCGTAAGTGACGGGCACGAACATCGCGCCGATTGCTAATCGGTCGCATCTCGCCGGTGGCGCGCACATTCTGACCAACATCTAACTTCGCCAATTGCTCTTTCGTGCCTCGTAGTTCGATTCTCCCCACGTGAGTGCGGATATCAACTGTGACGTCGTGATCGTTCACCGATGGCAACCGCATTACGACACCAGCAATTTGATTTTCGGCCCGCTCGAAATGAAGTCCACTCAGGGCATGGAAAGTTAATGAGCCCACCAGCACGTAAAGCCCAAAACAAACCACAGTTCGTCGCCGCGTCGCCATGGCGGCCATACCAATCAGAACCGCCAAAGAAATTGGAAGAGGTAATGCGATCGGAAGTTGTAAGGCGGCCGCTAAACAAACAAGCGAAGCAAAACAAGCAAAGAGTTTCTGACGTCGTTTAACCGTCAATGAACCAAAAGTGAATCGCGAAATTGCGCCAGTTTGCTTGGACCAATCCCTTTCACTTTGAGCAAATCATCAACGGAATGGAAATCACCGTGTTGCTCTCGGTACGTCACAATGGCTTTAGCCGTTGATGGACCAATCCCAGAAAGTTGTTCTAATTGCGTGGCTGTCGCAGTGTTGAGATCGAGTAAGGGTGAACCGCCCCCTTCAGGATTGCTTGCAGCCGAAACAGAACCCACTTGTCCGATTACGGGAACTTCGATTCTCATCCCATCGGCCAACGGTTGGGCCAGGTTGATTTTGTTGATGTCAGCAAACGCAGTTGGACCGTCGGCCAAAGTGATGGCATCAGCAATACGACCGTTCTTGGCAACGCTGTAAACACCGGGTTGGCGCACTGCACCGGCTACATGAACAACGATTTTTGCGATTGTCGTTGTTGGCGCCGCCATCGTGGATTCAGTTTCGAGGGCTGGCGGCAACGATTGTTCTGAGGTCTCTACTTGATCGACATAGAACGTCGCCACAGTGAGTGCAATAACAAATACAACACATCCGCCAATCATCACTTTTGCGGTTAGCGATAATCGGGCCATCAATGATCGCAACTTCGACCAAAGCAGCGAATCGGTGAGCGAAAACCAGATATCAGAAATGGCCATACACGAACGTTATGAAGCCAACGATGAAGCCAAAAGGGTCGGACGACCCCGATAACGCGACGTAACTAAACGAAATCGGCGTTTATCTTTTAGAACAAGTAGTTCGTAAGTTGCTTACGCCATTGCTGCGCACGCGGGTCTTCCGCACCTAATAATTCGAGTAGATCCAAAAATTCCAAACGAGCGTCGTCATTGCCTTTAACGGTAGGCAAAAGTTCAGCCAAGCGATTTTCAATTGACTCATCGGTGACGAACTTTCCGGCGCTCCGCACATAGGCCGCAATGCGTCGCGTTTCGGCGGTTTCGGGAATTTTGGCGAGCAACTCAAGTGCTTCATCACCGCGATCTTCACCGGCCAACAATTCGGCTAAATCGGTAATGACATCGGAATTGTCGGGTTCCATTTCCAATGCCCGACGAAGTGACGCTTCGTCGCCAGCCTCGCGCAGAAGGTCGATTTCTGTTGGCTCTTTTTCGCCTACGAGTTTGTTCACAAATTCATTAACGAACTCAGCCGGTTGCGCGCCGACAAATGTATCAACCACTTTTCCGTCAAATAACGCGAAAACCGCCGGGATGCCTTGCACACGAAATGCTTGGGACGTGGCGGGATTGTCATCCACATTGACCTTGGCCAATACCACTTGACCTTCCGTCGCCATAACGGCCGACTCCAAAAGAGGTCCCAATGTTTTGCAGGGACCACACCAAGGCGCCCATAAATCGACCACGACCGGCGTTGAAAGTGAACGTTCTAAAACGTCTGTTTCGAAGGTTGCATCGGTTACGTCAATGATCACCTCGTAAGGATAGGTCCGCGACCGGTAGTTTGTGCCAATGTCAGAAAATCAACCGGATAAGGGCATCCCAAAAGGAATCAACGCTGATGCCGTTACCGCTTGGATCGCCGAGCGCACGCCCATCACGCCACCGCTTTCTTTTGCGCAAATTACCGGCGGCCTTTCCAACCTTACGTATGAAGTAACCGATAGCGCGCAACAAAAACTAGTTGTACGTCGTCCACCGCTTGGTCATGTATTGGCGACGGCACATGACATGGGGCGCGAACATCGCATCATCGCTGCGCTCAGTGGAACAAATGTTCCTGTTCCACCACTAGTCGGATTCTGTGAAGATGAATCAGTAAACGGCGCGCCGTTTTATGTGATGCATTTTGTTGACGGAATCATTGCCCGCGACAAGGAACAAGGCGCCAAACTTTCACTTCCAGCGCGGGAAAATTCCGGCGTCGACTTAATGCGCGTGCTGCAGTCTTTGCATGAAGTTGATCTTGATGACGTTGGACTTAGCGATTTAGGTCGTCATGAGGGTTATGTCGAACGACAATTAAAGCGTTGGCAGCGTCAATGGGAAGCCACCAAAGATGAAGACGTGCCCGAGATGGAACGACTCCAAGAACGTCTCGCCCAATCAATTCCTCAGCAAATAGAAACCACCATCGTGCATGGTGACTATCGCTTAGATAACTGCATTCTCTCCCCCGATGGAAATGTCGCCGCGGTATTGGACTGGGAGCTCTGCACGCTGGGCGATCCCCGAGCCGATTTAGGTCTTTTGTTGGTGTATTGGGAAGAGCCAACCGACACTTTGTCATTGGGTAGAAACGGCGCAACGACCCTTGACGGGTTTGCTTCTCGAGCGGAACTCCTTTCCCTCTACGCAAACTTTTCCGGTCGCAACCTAGATGGCGTCGAATATTTCGTTGCTCTCGGCTATTGGAAATTGGCCTGCATTTTGCAGGGAGTCATTGTTCGTTACCGCTCAGGTTCGATGGGCGATTCGGCAGGAACATCCGGCAGCGGTAATGATCAGGTTCGACAATTGGCGTTAGCCGGATTGTCCGCCCTGGAAGGTCGCTTTGGATATGTCTGAAATTTATGAATTACATGAATGCCCAGATCTTGGCGAACCCACGCTCATTATTGGTTTACAAGGTTGGGTTGATTCAGGATTAGTCGCCCATACAGCAATCACTTCAATGATTGAATCCAGCGAAACGGTCACAGTGGCGACCTTTGATGCCGATGCGCTTCTCGATCATCGAGCCCGACGTCCAACATTGCGTTTAGTTGATGGCATCACCACCGAACTCATTTGGCCAACTATCGAAATGAAGGCTGGTTTCGACGAAAACGGTCAAGCAGTGTTGTTTTTGGTGGGCGATGAACCCGATCACCAATGGCGACGATTTTCAAAAGCAGTAATCGCCATTGCCGATCAATTCAATGTGAATTATCTGGTGGGTCTCGGCGCTTACCCAACGGCAATGCCCCACACACGACCGGCGTCCGTTATTGCCACTTCCACCCAACAGCGTTTCCTCACCCAAATTGGAAGCATTGAAGGACGAATTGAAGTGCCCGCCGGGGTTTCTTCCGCGATCGAATACGAAGCAGACCAGCATGGCATCGAAGCATTTTCGTTGTGGGCGCAGGTCCCTCATTACGCTTCCAATCTTTCGTTCCCAGCCGGTTCAGTGGCGTTAATCGAAAAAATTCGCGAACACACGGGACTCGAATTTCCGGTCGGAAAACTAATCGAGTCCTCCATTGAGGCGAAGCAACATATCGACGCCTTGATCGAAAACAATCCCGAACATGCTGACATCGTGCGTCAACTCGAAGAGCAATACGACGAACAACAAGCGCTGCTTAACCGCATTGATCCTGAGGATGGCGCGGAGTTAGTTGCGGAACTTGAACAATTCCTGCGGGAACAGGATTAATTGCTGGTGCAAATTTAGACGACGATGTTCACCAGTTGTGGTGCTCGCACGATGATCTTTTTCGGAGTGCCGGTAAGGAACGGTTGCACTTTGTCGCTCGCCATTGCCACTGCTTCGGCGTCGGCATCGGAAATATCAGCGGCCACATCAATCCGGTCGCGCACTTTTCCGTTTACCTGCACCACCATAGTGACCGATTCCAAACGCAACATTTCCGGATCAGCAATTGGCCATGCTTGACGATGCACATCGTTGCCCGTGCGACGTTCGTAAAGTTCCGCGGTGATATGTGGAGCCATCGGCGCCATCACCATCAACAACGTGTCGATGGCAAACGAAAGTGTGGCCGCACGCGGTGTCGCTTTTTGAATGTACTTGTAGAGATCGTTGGTGAACTCCATGTATGTCGACACAGCCGTGTTGTACGACCAACGTTCATAATCGGTAGTCACTCGATCAATTAATCGATGAGTCTTTTTCTCAATGTCAATGTCGTCAGCATTCGGTGCGCGATCTTCTTGTTCCGCAACGGCCTCGCCGGTGGCAAGACGCCAAACGCGCTGTAGGAAACGCGAGCAACCTTCGATACCAACGCCTTCCCAATCAACATCATCTTGCGGAGGGCCAACAAAGAGATGCGCCAGACGCAACGCATCGGCACCCTCCACATCCAAAATTTCTTCCGGAGCGACCAGATTGCCTTTCGACTTCGACATCTTGTCGCCGCCCAAGCGAATCATTCCCTGAGTGAACAAACGAGTGAATGGTTCGCGCATGGTCGATGGGGCAACGCCGAGATCGGCCAACGCTTTAGTGAAAAAGCGGGCGTACATCAAATGCAAAATGGCGTGCTCTACCCCGCCGATATATTGATCAACCGGCATCCATGAATCGATTGCTTGTTGCGAAAACGGTTCGGCATCGTTCCACGGATCACAAAAACGCAGGAAATACCATGAGGAATCGACGAACGTGTCCATCGTGTCGGTTTCCCGTAACGCTGGCTTCTCGCAACGAGGACATGTCGTATGCAAGAACTCTTCGTGTAACCGCAGCGGTGACTCACCGGTCGGTCGAAATTCAACATCATCAGGAGCAGTGACCGGCAATTGTTCGGCCGGAACGGGAACGATTCCGCAATCGTCGCAATACACAATTGGAATAGGACAACCCCAAAAACGTTGCCGACTCACTAACCAATCGCGCAAGCGATAGTTAACGGTTCCCTTACCGATTTCCTTCTTTTCCAAAAACGCAATGGCCGATGCAATCGCTTCGGCCTTACCCATTCCGTCCATCCAGCCGGAATTGATATGTACGCCATCACCGCTATAGGCCTCGCCATCCCAATCATCCGGCGGCGCAATTGTGCGCACGATGGGCAAATTATGGGCCTGGGCGAAATCCCAATCTCGTTGATCTTCGGCTGGAACGGCCATGATGGCGCCAGTTCCGTAAGTGATGAGCACATAGTCGGCCAAATACAACGGCACTGGTTTTTCGGTAAAAGGATTGAGAACGTAAGCGCCGGTAAAGACGCCGCGCTTATCTAAAGCGCCTTCGGCCGACAACCGTTCAACATCAGAAGCCGCTCGTGCCGTTTGCACAAATGCCGCAACTTCAGCGCGTCGATCATTAGTGACAATGACATCCACCAGTGGATGCTCCGGCGCCATGACGGCATAGGTCATACCGAAACTGGTATCGGGACGAGTGGTGAAAACGTCAATTGATTCACCCGTTAACTCACCGTCGACGGTGCAGACCGGCATTGAGAATTGCGCGCCTTCACTGCGACCAATCCAATTGCGTTGCATTGTCTTAACGCGTTCCGGCCAATCGAGTTGATCTAAATCATCGAGAAGTTGTTGCGCGTATTTCGTAATGGCAAAGAACCATTGTTCTAAATCTCGTTTTTCAACGACATCGCCGCTGCGGTCACAAAGGCCATCGGCGGTCACCTGTTCATTGGCCAGCACTGTGGCACAACCGCTGCACCAATTCACCGGTGCGGTCGAGCGATACGCAAGGCCGGCTTCGAGAAACTTGAGGAAAATCCATTGCGTCCACTTCATGTACTCGGGCGAATGGCTCTCTACTTTTCGACGCCAGTCGTAGACCGCGCCGATACGCAGAATCGATGAACGCAATTGTTCAATGCGTTCATCGGTGAATTCACGCGGGTGACGACCCGTCTTGATAGCGGCGTTTTCGGCCGGTAATCCGAAACTGTCGAAACCCATTGGCGACAACACGGCGTAACCGTTCATTGTGCGGTAGCGAACAATCAGATCGCCGAAGGTGTAATTGCGCACATGCCCCATATGTGCCGCACCTGAAGGGTACGGATACATACAAAGGGTGTACCAATGCGGTCGCGGATCATCGTTATCGACCTCGTAGGTACCGTCAGTAGCCCAACGCTGTTGCCATTTCCGCTCAATTTCAGTTGGGTTGTACCCGTCAGCCATGGTTTTGATCGTAGGCGACGCAACGATCGGTGATTTTGCCGGAAAGATCTCGGCCGGTAAAGTTCCCCGCTGCGGGGCTATAGCTCAGTTGGTAGAGCGCTTCCATGGCATGGAAGAGGCCAGGGGT
>CAYOHV010000073.1:0-7483 GCA_964403825.1 uncultured Bifidobacterium sp.
GTGCGCAAGTGATGGATGTATTTCATAACTTCACGCCGATTGTGGAACCGCTTTCTCTTGACGAAGCGTTCTTAGACCTCACTGGCGCCGAGAAACTTTTTGGGCCGCCGAAAGAGATTGGTCTAAAAATTCGAACTG
Source organism: uncultured Bifidobacterium sp. (assembly GCA_964403825.1). Classification (GTDB taxonomy): domain Bacteria; phylum Actinomycetota; class Acidimicrobiia; order Acidimicrobiales; family Acidimicrobilacustridaceae; genus Acidimicrobilacustris. The sequence goes on from CAYOHV010000073.1 coordinate 139, forward strand.
AAGTTTTGGAGACCGTCGGATTGACCTGTTCGGTAGGAATGGCGAACACGAAATTCATTGCCAAGTTGGCATCAGAACAAGCAAAGCCGAAAGCATCGCCGCGCGGTCCGGTGTTTGGTGAGGGCGTAAAAGTTGTTCCGGCGGAAGAGATTTTGAGTTTCTTGCATCCTCTTCCCGTACAAGCGCTTTGGGGGGTGGGGCCGGCAACGCTGACCAAATTGCAGCGAATGGGCATTGTCACCGTTGGCGATTTAGCGAAGTTGCCCATTGAAAACATCATCGCCGCTTTAGGTAAGTCGGCGGGGCAGCACTTACATGATCTGGCCAACGGTATTGATGACCGAGTTGTGGTTCCCGATCGCGAAGTGAAATCGATTGGGCATGAAGAAACGTTTCGACACAACATGCACGATCGTCCGTCACTTGATCGACAACTTGTTGCATTTGCCGATGCAGTGTCATCACGGTTGCGGGCAAAAGAGTTAGTTGGTCGCACGGTGCAACTCAAAGTGAAGTTTGGAGATTTTTCTTTGCTGACGCGTTCGCTGACATTGCCAAACGGAGTTGACGACGCGGCTGCATTATTAGAAGCGGCGCGCAAACTTTTGGAACAAGTTGATCCATCGGCGGGCGTCCGACTTTTGGGTTTAAGTGTGAGCGGACTCAGCCGTGATTCGGCGCGCCAACTCAGTTTTGACGATGTCTTGGACGGTCCGAGTTGGCCCGAAGCCAGTCGCACAATTGATGAAATTCGCGCCCGATTTGGTGATGACGCCATCGTTCCCACCACAGTGATTGGCCCGCAGGGCACCGGCCGCAAGCGACGCGGCCAAAGGCAATGGGGCCCCGATGCCGAACCAAACCCTGAAGATGACGCTTCGTAGCCCACGAAAATTTTCTTCGCGTTGAATTTGGCGCGTTTCGGTGGGAGACTGGGAGCCGACGAGGGCAAAGGAGTAATGCGGTGCCGCTTTCCGAGGACGAACAGAGGATCCTCAGCGAGATCGAGCAACAGCTCTACCAATCCGATCCAGGGCTGGCGCGCGATATTGCCGATACAACCGTTTACACCGCCGCGTCCCGCGGATTGAAGTGGTCTGCCCTTGGCATCGTTGTTGGCTTAGTCGCTCTTGTTCTGACGTTAAGCATTTCGTTCATCGTTTCGTTTATTTGTTTCATCGGCATGCTGCTTTCGGCACTTGCTTTTGAACGCAATCTCCGTCGTTTAGGAAAAGCGGGAATGCAACAAGTAACGCAGACGATGCGCGCCTCGGGAATTCGCGACGCATTCGGTTCCACCCGCTCCCGTTTGCGTGATCGTTTAGCCCGCGACGACGAGGAATAGTTCTGTCCGTTCTGGCCGTTGATATTGGCGGAACGAAAATCGACGTTGGCATTGTTTCGTACAATGGCGATGTTTTGGCGCGCTCGACTAAGCCGACGCTCACAACTAATGATGGCGAAGAACTCTTTGCCTTTTTGATGGCACTTATTAGCGAGGTTCAAAAAGAATTCGCCGCGCAAAAAATTAACGATCCAGTTGTTGCTTGTGGCGTGGGCTGCGGTGGGCCGATGACGGTAACCACGGTGTCTCCTCTGAACATTGGGGCGTGGCGCGAATTTCCTTTAGCGGCGCGCTTAACCGACGAACTGCAACTTCAAGTTGTGGTTGATAACGATGCCAAAGCCTTAGCCAGCGGTGAAGGTCGATGGGGCGCAGCGCAAGGATTACGTAACTACATGGCGATAGTCGTTTCCACCGGAATCGGTGGGGGCTTAGTGATCGATGGAAATCTTGTGCATGGTCAAAGCGGAAACGCCGGGCATGTTGGCCATGTCATTGTCGAACCAGATGGCCAACTTTGTCGCTGTGGTGCGCGCGGATGCGTTGAAGCTGAAGTTTCGGGCACAGCCTTAGAAAAGATTCTTGGCTATCCAGCAAAAGATGCACCGCAAGAATGGCGTGAGCGAACTGGAACATTGGTGGGGCGCGCCGTTGCTGATGTTGCCAATCTTTGCGATATTTCTGCTGTCCTTGTGGCGGGTTCAGTGGCGTTCGGATTTGGTGATGATTTTTTGCTGGCCGCGCAAAAGGAACTTTCGCAGCGCGCTCAACTTTCATTTTCAAAAACCTGCACAATCGCCTTTTGTGGACTTGGTCCTAAAAGTCCGCTTTTAGGGGCTGCATCGCTCGGCTTTTCGCTAGTGGAAAAGTAGGCTGTCGATATGTCGGGAAACGGTGCGTCGAATATGCAACTTGTAGTTGCTGTTCTGCGTCGCCCGCACTTATGGATTACTGCGGTGAAGCAATGGCGAATTCTTACGCCTAAAGGTTGGTGGAAACGACGTCCGTTTTTGCCGGTCCCTGACGCGCGGTACATGCAATTTCGCATGATCACGGCTTATGGCGGTGATGGATCAGCACAGCCAACCATTGAAGATTTCATTACCTATTTGGAATGGTGCAAAGCCTGGCCGTCGATAAGTCGCATTCAAGTTGATCGCTAGGAAGCCGACATGAATTCGGCAAGCACAGGTCAACAAGGTGGCGATTGGATTGTCACCGAAGAACACGGACCGGCAAGTGATTTCCACGGCCAAGAAATTGAGTTACCGGCGAAACGTCAACTCATGATCTTTCATGTAACCAAAACAGCTTTGGTCTTAGGTTCAACCCAATCGGCGAATGATGTTGACAATGAAGCCGCAGCGGAAATTGAAATCGTGCACCGCCGCAGTGGTGGTGGCGCTGTGTTACTTGAACCAGAAAACAATCTTTGGATCGACGTCGTTGTTCCCCGTGATGATGTTTTGTGGAATGACGATGTTGGCCAAGCCACATGGTGGCTGGGGGAACGTTGGGCGGCGGCGCTTTCGGAATGTGGCATGAGTGATCTGCGCGTGCACCGAGGTGGCCTGGAGCCGACGCCTCTAGCCAAAGTGGTGTGCTTTGCCGGATTGGGACCGGGCGAAGTCATTGTCGGGGACCGCAAGATCGTTGGGATTTCCCAGCGTCGCACCCGTGATGCGGCTCGGTTTCAGTGTTGTGTACTGGGTCGGTTCGATAATGACCAGCATCGACGGTTGCTGGCGCCGGGCTGGGCTCGAGTGGGAGCGGGGCCCGATTCGCCCCTTCCTGTGGCCTCTTTTGCCCAACTTGAGGCCTTAAAACAGGCCTTTTTGGCTCAATTCGCCTAACGGCATTTTCAGGTTCAAAAACGCTGTCAAGGGCCGAATTGGCTCTTTGTGGCAGGTGTTGTTGACAAGGTGGGGGGAAGTGGGGCAAAGTGTCTCCTCAGTGGGGGTCCGTGGGGACCCGGTGGAGAGGATAGGTACGAGATGTTCGTCGGGACCTTCGAGCATTCGCTCGATGACAAGGGCCGAGTGGTCCTCCCGTCGTCGTTTCGCGCCCAATTGGCCGATAAGGGCTACATCTCTCAATACGACCGCTGCCTCGGTGTCTGGACCGAAAGTGGATTCGCCGACATGGCGGAACGCCTCACCGAAAAAGTTCGTTCTGGTGAAGCGCGTCAAGAAGCACTGCGCGCTTTTGCTGCGAATGCACATGAAGTTCGTCCCGATAGTCAAGGTCGCATCACCATTCCACAACGCTTACGAGAGTTCGCCGGACTCGAAGGCGATGTTGTTGTTATCGGCGCGATTAACCGCATTGAAATTTGGAATGTCGGTCGTTGGACAGATCAATCGGCACAAGCCGATGACAGTTTGACCAACGCCGTCACGGATCTGGGGTTGTGAGGTCGTGTTATGGGCTCTCGCACTCCGCTACTGAACGCAAACAGAAAGGACGCGCTCACCGTTTTACGCCCGATCTTCAGTTGCCCTTCGGAACACACGATGGAAGGCCCCTACTCCGCCCGCTTCCCGTCGAGCTTGACCGGGGAGAAATCCCGGCAGGCGCCCGTGCTCCGAGGGGCTACTGAGGACCGGCATTTGCCCAGCGTTCAACAACAGCCACAGGGGAGGGTTGCAATGACAAATGAAATTGCTTTCTCTCATCAACCTGTGATGCAACAAGAAATTGTTGATGCGTTTGCACCGGCCTGTGAAAACACAACAAATGGTTGGTTAATCGATGCCACATTGGGCGGCGCCGGACATTCGTCTGCGTTGCTGAATGCATTTGCGCAACTTCAGATTTGTGGAATCGATCAAGACGAAATTGCGCGCGCCGCTGCCGCGGAAAAACTTGCTGCATATGCGGGACGAACAAAAATCATTGCTGCTCGTTTCGATGCGTTGCAACAAGTTGTTGCACAAAATGACATTTCCCCGGTTGTTGGCGTTCTTTTCGATTTAGGTGTGAGCAGCCCACAACTTGATCAAGCGGCGCGTGGTTTCAGTTATCGCCTTGAAGGTCCATTGGATATGCGAATGGACCAAGAGCGCGCCTTAACCGCAGAGATCGTTGTGAATACGTATTCGGTTGAACGTTTGGCCGAGATTCTTTCCCAGTATGGCGATGAACGATTTGCGTTTCGTATTGCCAAAGCGATTGAAAAAAATCGTCCCATTCACACCACAACGCAATTGTCGGAAATCGTGAAAGAAGCAATTCCGGCCGCAACTCGCCGAGCCGGCGGCCATCCGGCCAAGCGCACCTTCCAAGCGATTCGTATTGAAGTGAATGCCGAACTGGAAATTTTGGCCACGGCGTTACGCGCCGCCATTGAAGTGTTGGTACCGGGTGGTCGTTTAGCAGTGTTGTCGTATCACTCGGGCGAAGATCGCATTGTTAAAGAGGTATTGCGCAATGCCGAAACCGGTGGCTGCGAATGTCCAGCCACGTTGCCTTGTGCTTGTGGTGCCGTTGCTCAAGTTCGATTAATTAAGCGTGGCGGACAAACTCCCTCCGAAGCGGAATTGAGCGTTAACCCACGCGCTCAGAGTGCCCGCTTACGGGTGGCCGAGAAGTTGGCGGTGGCGGCGTAATGGCAACGGCAACTCGTCCCGCAGTTGGTGCGCGTTCGGCCGCTCCGCGTACCGGTACACGTCAACGTCCGGCGCCAAAGCGCGCGCCGTTACGTGTCGTTGAGCAACGTCAACGTCGAATTCGCGTTGGCATTTTTGCCATCGGAATTGTTACCGCAATCATGTTTGCCATCGTTATTGCGCAAACAATGGTTATTTCCCAACAAGGTCACATTGATTCGCTTAATCGACGAATCGCGCAAGCAGAAGGACGCGCCGAAGATTTACGCGTCGAACTCGCGGCTTTACAAAGTCCGCAACACGTAACGACTGAGGCGGCCAATCGTCTGGGAATGATCGCTGCGCCCACGCCTTTGTATCTCTTACCTAAAGCAAATGACGATGAACGTGCCGCCGAAGTGCCGCCCCTTTCGAAACCGAAAGTAACGACGCCCGCGCCTTCCGCAACGACGCCGAATACAACGGCTAAGGCGGCGCGATGAATCCGCCGGGCCCGAATACACCGACGAACAATCGTTCGCGGTCATCGGCTCCGTGGAATTCGGATGACTTCCGCCCTCGTCGCGATCGCAGTTCTCAATCATCGAACCGTTCGACGACTTCATCTAACGCATCCAACGCAACCGGTCCACGTTCGCGAGTGGTGACAATGCCGTCCAGTGGTCGTCCGCAACGAGCGGCCTCGCCGACATCTCGCTCGGCGCGCAATGCAGACTTTGCTCAACCGATGACGCCGGCGGCCGGTGACATCGTGACTTCGGTAATGACGTCAGTGATGAATGCGATTCGTGGAGTCTTTACACCAAATGTTTCTGGCTATCGGTCGACCGGTACGAAAGTGCCGCCGAAACGTCGTCGCATCGTTTTCATGTTCACGTTGTTCATGGTCTTCTTCGCCATCATCCTTGGCCAAGTTGCGCGACTGCAGGTTCTCGAAAACGAGAAGTACATCGCCTATGGCCAAGAACAGCGCACAAATTCGCAGATCTTGGCCGCTGATCGTGGCGTCATCGTGGATCGCAATGGCGAGGAAATGGTTATTTCTCGTCCCGCTACATCAGTGTTCGTTGATCCGAAGTTAATTAACGATCCGGAAACCGAAGCGCGTGCCGTTGCGCCGATCTTGGGACTCGACCCCAATGTTGTGCAAGCAAAAATGACCGCGAACAATCGCTTTGGCTATTTGGCTCGCAAAGTTGATCCGGCGTTGGTCGATCAAGTGAAGCAACTCAAGTTGCCCGGCGTCGCCTTTATCGAAGAACCCGAACGTTTCCTAACTGCTGGCACTTCTGGTCGTTCGCTATTGGGTTCGGTCGACGTTGACAATGTTGGTTTAAGTGGTTTGGAAAAACAGTACGGCGATGTTCTTACTGGAACTCCAGGAACATTGGCACTGGAACGTGGACCGACCGGACGCACCATCGCAGTGGGAGAGCACTCGCTAACTCCCGCGGTGCGAGGCGACAACTTGCGTCTGACTATTGATCGCTCGATTCAGTTTGAAGCCGAACGTCTTTTGGCCGATCAGGTTCGAATCAGTAACGCCAAAGGCGCCATTGCCATTGTGAGCAGCACCGCAACCGGTGAATTGTTGGCTGTGGCCAACGTTGTGCGCGATACCGAAACCGGCGAGATCGTGAATGGCACAAATGCTTCGGCCATCACCACACAATACGAACCAGGATCAGTTATGAAACTGATCACCATTGCTGGCGCCATGGAAAACAAAAAGATTGAACCCAACACGCAATTCGATCTTCCGCCGACACTCACTTATTACGACGCCACATTCGGTGAAGCTGAAGGACGCGGATCAGTACGTTGGGATGTTGGTCAGATTCTCACTCACTCTTCCAATGTCGGCACCATCAAGATCGCCGAGAAACTTGGAAAAGACGAGCTTTACAGTTACCAAACATTGTTCGGCTTTGGTTCACCAACGGGACTTGGCTATCCCAACGAAGCACTTGGTTGGGTTTTGAGTCCATCAAAGTATTCGGGAACGTCATTGCCCTCAATTGCAATCGGTCAAGGCATTTCGGTGAGTCCGGTGCAAGTGTTGGCTGCTTATAACGTGATTGCTAACAACGGCGTTTATATCGCTCCGAAGTTGGTTCATTCCACGGTTGATTCAAAAGGAATCGAACATCCAACCGGTAACACCACAACACGTCGTGTCATCAGCGAAGCAACTTCCGACAAACTCAACATCATTTTGCGTGATGTGGTGAGTGAAGGCACCGGCAAGCAAGCCGCCGTGAACGGTTACACCGTGGCCGGTAAAACGGGAACTTCGCGTAAACCTCAACCAGGTGGTGGCTATACCGATCGATTCGTTGTCAGTCGCTATCAATCAACTTTCGTTGGTTTTGCTCCCGCTGAACAACCGGCC
>CAYOHV010000073.1:7493-7705 GCA_964403825.1 uncultured Bifidobacterium sp.
GTTTTCCAAGTTGATGTCATTCTCTCTTAAGCGCATGGGCATTGCGCCGGCTGCAACTGACGCCGCCAATGGTGGTGCACCGGCCGCAGTGCAAGACGCGCCGGTCAACACTGGCCAAGCAGTTATGACTGCCGGTGATCGTGTGCGGGCATTAACGACGGGTTCCGCCGAAGCAAATAAGAAAGCCGTGCAAACAAGTCCGACGGCTGGGG
>CAYOHV010000074.1:0-7599 GCA_964403825.1 uncultured Bifidobacterium sp.
ACGTTGTCCGATACGCATGAAGTAATCGCGCTGGCGGAAGCGGGAAAACTACGCGTCGATGTTGACTTTTTCTCACTCGACAACGTTGTCGAGGCTTACGAGAAAATGGAAGCGGGAGAATTACGCGGCCGCGCCGTCGTTATCCCCGATTAGTCCAAATAAAAATTGCAAAAAACGGAACTATTTGGCCGCTTTTTCTTCATCACCATCAGTGCGTAAATACGGCGTTGACAAAAGATCATCAACGAGTCGTAAAAGAAGTGCCCCTAATTCGCGACGCTCCTCGGGAGTCCAATCTTCTAATGCCCGCGATAGTTGCGCCGAACGCACACGCTCAAAACGACGGGCAATTTCTTTGCCGCGTTTTGTTGCCGAAACTAAAACGATGCTCCCGTGCTGAGGAGAAGTCTCTCTATCGACGAGACCTTCCGCTTCTAAAACACGCACTTGACGACTAACTGCACCCGCATCCATACGCGCGGCACGGGCTAAATCACCAACCGGTAATGGCGGTCGATCACCAAGCGCGCGCAATACATTCATCGCCTGTTCTGGCAATGCCACATTGGCCGCGCCGGCCATGCCGGCATGGACTCGACGCGATGAAAGCAAACGCTGCAATCGCGTGAGTCCTAGCCGAATGTCTTTGAGTTCTTCTTCAAGAGACTCAGTGGCCATCGTTACGCTCGTTGGAAAGCCGGGCTCTGATGGTCCGGAACCGCATCAAGTGGCGTGGCAATCTCGGCCACGGTCGGACCAATCTTGTTGGCAATTACTTGCAACTTGTCGAGGTCAAAGCCATACACCGATGTCGCGGTTTCGCAAAGAACCTGACGTAAATCGCTTTCACTCCAACCCTTGAAGGAATGACGCAACGCTTCACGCGAAAGCGGCGAACACGCTTCGTTATGCGGGTAATCACTGCCCCACATGATCTTGTCCAAACCAATGTCATGGAACAGCGCCGCTTCGGAAGGCGACGGGAACGAAGCACCGATAAAGCAGTTACGACGGAAGTAATCGCTCGGCTTATGCGGCAATACTCCGCTTTCCGGCATACCGATTTCACCGATTCGACCACGCACCATCGAGTTATGGAGATCATCCATACGCGTGAGGATCGGCGGCAACCATGATGTGCCTTGTTCAGTCATAACAAACTTGAGACCCGGAAAACGCTCGAAGACACCCGACATGGTGAGATGCCAAAGTGCACGGTTAGCAAAGAAGCCCGACTCCAAAACGAACATCGTGATGGCCGCTGCATGCTTTCCGTAATTGGGAATTCCTGAACCACCGGCATGATGAGTAATGGACATATCGAGGTCTTGGCAGGTGGCCCACAACGGATCGTAAATTGCCGAAAACAGCGGATCGATCCACGGGGTATCGGGCGAAACACCGGGCAACAAAATGCCGCGTAAACCTTGTTCTTTGGCCCACTTCACATCTTTGATGGCTTCATCAACATCGTTAAGTGCGATTTGCGCTAAGCCCGCACGACGCTCCGGTGACTCCGCAACGAAATCGACAAGCCAACGGTTATGAGCGCGCAATCCAGCCAGACGCTTCGGAAATTCTTCCGGCGTGGGTGCTGGCGCGATAACAACACCGGTCGGGAAAAACGGCGGCACGGTGTTGGGGAACAACACCTCAGCGGCAACACCTTCGGCATCGAGATCGGCATTACGACGCTCGGTGTCCCAGTTGCGCGTGCGGCCATCATCTTGAAGATCGCGGAATGGATTCTTATAGCGACCGCGCCAGGCATCGAATTCATCTCGCCATTCGGGATCGAGGTATTCGCGATATTGCGCATGTGATCCGCCGGCGTGGCCGTCAGCAGAAATAACGATGTACCGATCATTGGGGGCCATTGACTTCTCCGAACTCTCTTTGGGGGGTCTTGCTCAGTCGGAATTCTCCGACTCCCCTCAGGATAGCAACAGTCTTGATCCAGTCAAGACATCGGCAAAGCCGGCCGAAAATACGGCAAAATCAGCCCATCGCTGGCGGCGGTAAAGACCACTTCAACGTTGAGACCGACGGCGAGATCGGAGTCATCGCAATCGATAAGCGCCGAGAGAATGAACCACTTCACCCCGTCGGGTTCGGTGATCTCCACGATGATCGGCGCATAGGGAACATGAAACGACGGCGTCACTGGTCGATGCACCACCGTCCAGGAATAGATCGTGCCGACGCCACAACTTTTTTCCCATTCCAAATTTCGACTCATGCAATTGGCACATAACAACGAAGGTGTATGCGTTGCGCTCTGACATTCACGACAACGTTGAAAAACAAGTTCATGCCGCTGCACTGCGTCCCAATATGGTTGCGAAACCGTTGACGGCTGCGGTGCCGTGATCGAACCTTGTTGCGCGCTGAGTTGTGTCATGGTCGTTCCGTTCCTAACAACACCACATCAGTGAACAACGCACCGGATCCGCCACCGGTACACATGGCGATTTCTGCATTCTCTACTTGACGGGTTTCGCATTCACCGCGCAGTTGTTGCACACCGCGCACGACGCGTTGAAAGAGTTGCACCGATGCGCCGCCATGACTGAATGACATCGTTCCCCCATCGGTTGTCACCGGGAATTTTCCACCCGGTTCGATGGCACCGCTGGTTACGAAATCTCCCCCTTCACCGGCACCGCAAAAGCCAAACGCTTCGAACTGGCGAATGATTTCGAAAGAGAACGGATCGTAAAACTCGCAAACATCAACATCTTGAGGCCCGATACCGGCGCGGGCGAAACTTTCTTCGGCCGCGCGGCGTCCCACATTTCCCGCAATGAGATCTTTGCGTTTCGTTCCACCCAGATCCCATACCGGCGGATGTTGATAGGAAGGCCCGAAATGATCGGTGCCGCCGCCCAATAAAAACACCGGCTTATGCGGTAAATCATCAATGATGTCGGCGCGACTAAGCACTAACGCCGTTCCGCCTTCGGATGTCATGGCACATTCCAAAAGATGAAACGGATCAGCAATCATGCGGCTTTGCAAAATATCGTCAGCAGTGAACGGACCTTTTCCGTAATACACCGCTTGCGGATTGACGCTGCCGTTATTACGCACAACTGCCGCCACATGCGCCATTTGTTCTGACGTTGTTCCGTACATATGCATATGACGACGCGCCATCAATGCGAATTCCGCTGCCGTAAACATTCCGAACGGCGCCACGAATTCATTTGTTGGTCGAGTCCAGGGCGCGGTGGCTGCATGTTGGCGGTAACTCCCCGCTTCACCCGTCGCGACAACGACACGGGTGGCCAATCCGCAGGCAATTGCCATTGCGGCTTCCAAAATGGCGGGGATACCAAGTGGAGACATTGAACGCCATGCCGGACCGCAACGCGCTTGGAATAAAAAGTTGCTGGCTAACGATCCCACTACACCATCGATATCGCGCGGAGTTAAACCGGCATTGGCGATCGCGCCGAGCGCCGCCTCCATTGTGATGCTTTGTGAATCATGTTCGTCAAGAACACGTGCTTGGCGTGTATTGAACACGCCCGCAATCACGACATCACGAAATGGATGAGCGGCGCTCACTTTTTTCGCGTATTCGATTGGCGCGGCTTAGGCCACGATGACGTTGGGACGTCCGAAACCTTGGGCTTCACAAAGGGCCAAATAACCGGCCAATGACGTTGCACCATCGGTAACCGATTCAACGTTGCCATCAGCATCGAGATTGAGGTTGGCGCCATACATATGGAACCAAACCTGCGTGTTGTCTTCGACGCATTGCAATGTGTGAACCGAGCCTGCTGGTTCGTACAAGAACGAACCGGCGCGATTGACGTAGTCATATTCTTTGTACTTCCATGCACCACTCACGGTATAGCCCCAGACTGGGCCCGTATGGCGATGGGTTTGTACTTCAAAGCCGGCTTGGAAAATGTTTTCGACAATCCAAAGACCTTCTTCGATCTTCACTTGCAACATACGCAACTTGTTGCCATTGCCGATCTCGACCCACGGAAGGTCTGATGCACCGATATGAACTGCCTCGGGAGCTGAAGATTGGGTAATGGTCATGTCCCCTCCTAATTCGCTTAAATCGCTGCACGCCCGCCATGAACGTACGAAGTACTTCTCCTACTTTACTCGTCCAACGAGTTTGAACCCCGTCGGACGAGACGTCCGGGTCGATTGCCGGTATCGGTATCGTCTCGGCGTGTGATGACTCCCGCCACCATCGTGGCTCGGTATCCGCTCGCCCGCTGCACTAAGCGGCTGCCACCGGCGGGCAAATCGAATGCCACTTCGGGATGATGGAGTCGAAGATTTTCAAAATCAATGATGTTGATATCGGCGCGCTTCCCCACTTCGAGTGTGCCGCGATCAGAAAGTCCATAGACCGCAGCCGTTTCGGAAGTTTGCATTCGAATCGCCGCTTCTAACGAAAGGCGCGGACCCCGTATGCGATCGCGCACCCAATGCGTCAGCATGATTGTTGGTTGTGATGCATCCAGTAACAAATTGCAATGCGCGCCGGCGTCGCTCAATCCCATTACCGACGCGGGGTGAGTGAGCATGTCGTACACACCATCGAGACCGCCATCGCAATAGTTATTGATTCCCGCCATCATTAACGCCCGACCATCACGTTCCAACATGAGGTCATAGGTCAACTCAAGCGGATCAACCGCAGCCGCCGCCGCTAAACCAGCAATGGATTGCGAACTATCGGGCTCTTGCCATTGATCATCGCCCATCGGGAAAATAATGGCGGTGCCATGTTGCGCCAGATCAGCAATGCCTTCGTACAAACCATCGCCGGGCGCGTCATCGGTTTCGGAAAGTATTTGCGCTTTCACTTCTGGTTTACGTAGTTGCGCCACCAACGCATCCAGATTGCCACCGGCTTCTTTCGCCAACTTCTTAAACGTTGGACGACGCATAAACGCATGCGATGTGGTGAGACCTAAAAGCAATCCTTGACTTTTGGCCGAAACTTGCGGGATCACCATCGCGCCTTCATTACGCGCTTCAAGGGCCCGATCTAAAACTTCGCGATACAGCGTTGGGTTCGAGGGAATTTGTGCCAGCACCATGATGACTTTGATGCCGAACTCGGCTGACATACGACACATCCAGTCGAGTTCTTTTAAAACATCTTCCGGATCAGAACTGACAACACCAAGCGGTGAAACTTCAAACACTGCGTCTTCGAATTTGCTCAATGCGCTAGCAATCGCCCACAGTTCGTCCTGATCGGCATGCGTGCCGGGAACATAATCCCCATCAGGTGATTTATGGGCATACGTACGCGAGGTTGAAAATCCCAACGCACCGTTTTGCATGGCATCGGTAACCAAGGCCGACATTTGTTCAATCTGCGCATTGGATGCAGTGGTATGACCAATCGCTTCATCGCCCATAACCCACACGCGCACTGGTCCATGCGTGAGTTGGACGGCGACATCCATTGACCACCTTCGCTGCGAAAGCATCTCGACGAATTCAGCAAATGTTTGCCAATCCCATTTCATGCCTTCGGTTAAGGCCACACCCGGAATGTCTTCGACACCTTCCATAAGGCGGACAAGTTGTTCCCGACGATCGGGTGCGACCGGCGCAAAACCGACACCACAATTACCCGTCACCACCGTGGTGACGCCATGACTTGCCGAAGGTTCGAGAACCTCATCCCATGTCATCTGGCCGTCATAATGCGTATGGATATCGACAAAACCCGGTGTCACTAAAAGCCCGGTGGCATCGATTTCTTCGGCACCAGTTCCGACAACCGTGCCACCCACCTGCACTAGCCGGCCATCGGCAATAGCAACATCGCCAACGTAACGAGCGCGTCCGGTGCCATCGACAATGGTGCCATTGCGTATCACCGTGTCATAGAGATGGATTGTCATGACGCTCTCGTTTCTGCGCTAGTTGCTAGACGGCCAATCGCATGGGCAGTCGCTTGAAGGCGTTATTCAAATTGGAGCGCACTCGAACTGGTTCGCCGAGTAACTCGATTTGCGAGAACGTCTTCAACAATTCTTCGAAGAACACGCGGCCTTCGAGACGAGCGAGATGCACGCCGAGACAGAAATGTTCACCAATACCAAACGACAACTGCGGATTGGGGCTGCGCGTGATATCGAATGCTTGCGAGTTTGCAAATACGCGTTCGTCGCGATTGGCTGATGTGTAATACATCGCAACTTTGTCGCCCGCTTTGATTTCCGTGCCACTCAGAACAGTGTCGGCCGTTGCGGTACGACGGAAGTAATGCAGCGGATTACACCAGCGCAAAATTTCTTCCACCGCGCCAGGAATACGCGCTGGGTCATCGCGCAACATTTGCAATTGCTCCGGATGCAATAACAGCGCCCATAAACCGGCCGCCATCATGGTCACCGTTGTGTCGTTGCCGGCGGTGATCATTTGCACTAACAACGAACCGATATCGATATCGGTTAATTGACGACCGTTAAATTCCTGCCCGAGGAAAATATCCATCAAGTCGCCTTGTGGTTCCATGGCGCGTCGTTCGGCCGCAAACTGCATTCCGTAAATCGCCATTTGCATTGACGAGTCGTTGGAGCCCGCTTCGGTGTTGTCACCATCAGGATTGATTTCCGGATCTTGACCCGATGTATTCATCTCGGCCAGACCGTGCAGCCATTCCCAGTCTTTACGGGGCAAACCAAAAAGTTGACCAATAACACGCGTAGGCAAAGCACCGACGGTGTCGTGCACAAATTCAACATCGCCGCGTTCTTTTGTTTCGGCAAAAATATCGGTGCAGATAGAACGAATTTGTCCTTCCATACCCGCAATAACACGCGCCGAAAATTCAGGCGCCAATGGTTTGCGGTATGCAATATGACGAGGAGGATCCATCGACAACAACATGTCGCGCATACGCGCTAGACGTTCTTCGTCCATGTCTTCAACAACAATGCCGCCGGCCTCACAACTAAAAAGCCGCGGGTCGCGTGAAACCGCAACAACATCGGCATGACGAGTGACGACCCAATATCCGGCTTGACCCGGAATGTCTTGAAAATGCACGGGGTCGTTTTCACGCAACCATGTGAAGTAGTCGTGTGGTGGACCGTTTACATACGTATCCGGATTCCATAAGTCGACCTGATCAACATCAACCCGATCCATAACAATCCCCTCTCCGCAAAATGCGCCTGAATGTCTCTAGTCAAATACGAATTCAACTACATGAATTTATAATCGGCTAGACCCCCTTGCGCCCCTAGTCTGCCCTAAATATGCCGTTCCTTCACGCCAGTCGATGGGTGTTTGGCCTTAGTGTGCAGGCCATGGACATAGCGATGACAATGCCGACCATGCTCACCCATTCACGGGCCGAAACGCTCGATTGGTGCCGGAAAGTCGACGAAGGTCCGTGGTCGTCGTTTGCCATTCCCGAGCGCATTACCTATCCCAGCCACTCGTGGATTGTTGATTTGGCTGCGGCTGCGGCCTTAACCGAACGTGTCCGCCTTTGGACCACCATCATCATTCTTCCGGCACACGATGCGGTTGATGTCGCTAAACAATTGGCCTCGGTCGATCAACTTTGTCAGGGTCGACTGACGGTCGGTATCG
>CAYOHV010000075.1:0-1367 GCA_964403825.1 uncultured Bifidobacterium sp.
TCAACGCCAACCGCAACATCACCGATGAATCCTTGCCAACGGAATACAACATGACGGGTCGTTCCGATTCCGAAACTGCCTCACGAAATATTTGAATACTTTCCGCTTCCAGTCGTTGCAGGTGCGTGAGCATGTTGTCCTTCTTTATGGCCGATCTACGAGGGGTATCTACCGGTATTTTCAATTATTACGACCGGAACAGTAGTAAATATGGTTCCGGAAAGCAATTTCTGGCTCACTCCCGCAGGAATTACTCCCCGCCCGCCTCGTTTGGCCAGGAAACTTTGGTCACGTTGGCCAGTTCCGGACCCAACAGACGCTGACCAAGTTCTTTAAACCATTCGACATCGCCCGATGATTCGAAGCGGTGCTCCCCCGCTTTCGCGGCCGAACTTTCAAGTCCGGCCTCAAGCAATAAGGAGCGCACAGCAAACGCAGTTGCGTCGGCCGAGTCGACTAACACCACATCGGGGCCCATCACATCACCGATGGTGCGAGCCAAAAACGGATAATGAGTGCAACCCAGAAGAAGCGAATCAACTTTCGCGTTTTGTAAAGGCGCTAAAAGCCGTTCCGCTAGAACGTGCACTTGTTCACTGTCCGTTTCGCCCCGTTCAACGAATTCAACAAAGCCCGGGCAGGCCGCGCAATGTAAATCAATTGATGATGAGGCTTGCGCAACAGCACGTTGGTACGCGCCCGATCCGATAGTGCCTACCGTTCCGATGACACCAACTCTTCCCGATCGCGTTGCTTCTAACACCGCGCGCGCACCCGGTTCGATAACACCGATAACCGGAATAGAAAGTCGTTGTTGCAGATCTTCTAACGCCGCGGCTGACGCCGTATTGCACGCAACGATCATTAACTTCACATCATGTTGTTGCACCAAATGATCCGCTATTTCGAGCGCAAACTCACGCACTTCTTCTTGCGGACGCGGTCCATAGGGGTAGCGACCGGTATCACCGAGATAGATCAAGTCTTCGTTCGGCAGTAAATCAATCAACGCCCGCGCCACGGTGAGTCCACCGAAACCACTGTCGAACATCCCAATCGGGCGCGAATCCACAGAATGAGGCTAGTTCTTAGAAGTAAATGATTCGTTCAGCCCTTGCGGTGACTTCATCAATGTCGTCGGTCCAAGCGCCCGTAGACAGATATTTCCATCCGCCGTCGCAGACAATAAACACAATGGTGCCGCTTTCAATCGAACTCGCAACGCGCACTGCACCGGCCAGCGCAGCGCCAGCGGAGATACCGGAAAAGATTCCGCACTTTTCGGCTAACAAACGTGTGAATTCAATTGATTCGCGCGGACGCACAATGCGCTTTCCGTCTAACAGTTCGGGGCCGCCCCATTTTTC
>CAYOHV010000075.1:1467-2875 GCA_964403825.1 uncultured Bifidobacterium sp.
CGCGCAATCATCGCCAGCGCGATACCGGTGTTACCCGATGAAGGTTCGATGATGGTTTTGCCCGGCGTAAGCGTTCCGTCAGCTTCGGCCTCTTGCACCATCGACAACGCGATTCGATCTTTTACCGAGCCGGCTGGGTTCTGGCCTTCCATCTTTCCCAAAATGCGCACATTGGGATTGGGGCTGAGAACGGAAACGTCGACCATCGGCGTATTGCCGATCATGTCGAGAACAGAGGTGTACACAGCCATAGATGCCTCTTGGGAGTGGGGGTAATAGTTTGGCCGACCGCCTAGGCAATTGTCGACCCAACAGGTCTGATTTTAGCCCCCCACCACCAAAACAGGCTCTTCGGTGATAATTCCTTCAATAATTCGGTAGGACCGCAGCATCGGCTCGCCCAACCGGAACGAGACAATCACGTAATGCCAGTCCGGATCGGGCGCCTGGGCGACATCGGTAGGCGACGGAAAAGGATCGGTATGGGTATGGGAATGCACCACGCCCACAATGGCGGCGCCTCGATCTTCAGCATCGCGATCGGCACGCAGGTGCGTTTTGGGGTCGATCGTATAAATACGACTCGACGCGGCCGCATTGTCGCTGCGATACCAACGATCAACCACGCAACGATCGCCTTGTTGTAGGCCACCCAAAAGTCCGCAGGCCTCATCGGGTAGACCCGCTAAAAGGTCGGAAAGTAAAAGTTCATGCACGCTTTTCGGCATCTCAAGCACCTAACAAGGTTACCGTTAAGACATGCCACGTATCTCTGTTCCCGACGGCCAAGATCCACTTATCTACACCTGGGGCGTTGCCGCTCCCGATCTTTCTATTCCCGCCGCGCAATTTTCGTCGGCAGTGTACGAAAAGTCGACCTTGCCTTTACGTGAGTTTGAAGCGGCGCGCGTGCGCATCGCCCAAATTAATGACTGCCAGTTGTGTTTGAACTGGCGTTCGGCGGTTGATGCACCGGCCAAAGCGGCCGAAGCCGACACCATCAACGAAGAGTTCTACGCCCATATTGGCGATTTGTCGTGGGACGGTTTTTCTACACGAGAAAAACTGGCTCAAGATTTCGCCGACCGCTTTGCGCAAAATCATTTGTCGATGGATGATCAATTTTGGACGAACTTGCGCAATGCATTTAGCGATCCCGAAATTGTTGAACTGACTTTGTGTGTTGGCATGTGGGTGTCACAGGGCCGGATGAATCGCATTCTCGATATCGACGGCGGTTGCCGCATTCCGACACCCGATCATCACATCGGCGGATAGCAATGTCGGACGGGAAGAAAATTGTCGCGACGAATCGCGCTGCCCGTCACGAATTTTCGATCCTCGACACCATCGAAGCCGGGCTTGTTTTGCGCGGTTCGGAAGTGAAATCTTTACGTCAAGCGCAAGT
>CAYOHV010000075.1:2975-4542 GCA_964403825.1 uncultured Bifidobacterium sp.
CGGGAAGCCAAACGCGAAGCCGAACAAGCAATTGGTCGCGCTCGTAAACAGCAATAGCGATGGTCTTTTAAGAAATTTGTGTTTGCCGCTCGGCTTCACGCGCCGCGCCCACGGCGAAACCGCGCACCATCTTGGTCAACATTGCCGCCACTCCTGGAACACGACAGTCGAATTCGCCTTTCCAAGAAATTTCCGTTCCTCCATTGGGTAAGGAACGCAAGTGCACATCGGCTCGGTAATTCGTCACCGGAACTGGCCCAGACAAAATTGTGTAGGCCAAATGATTTGGCGCTTCATAGGACACTATTTGTTCGCGCGATAACGGTCCTTTCGCCGCACCCATCGACCGAATCGCGCCGACGCCTTCACGAACATCGGTTCCTTCTACTTCCCAAAATGCGCGCGCAATTGATTTGTTCCATTCCGACCAGCGAGGCGCATCGGCAATAACAGTGAAAACGGTTTCAATCGGCGCCGTTGAAGTTTCCAAAATGTCATATGTCTTATGCGCCATAACGTCTCCTTTAAAGGCCTAGGAATTGTCGCACTCTTCCGGTAGCATTGCGTTCCCATTAATTGGGACGATCACGGGGCTGATCGGTTTCGACGTCGGGACCGAAGTCTGGATCGTGCGACCGGAGTTGCCTCAGACTCCTAAAACAGGGGCAAAAAATCAACCGCCGATGAGCAGTTGACTCTCGCAGCCTGATCTATCAGGTCGTAGAGAGAAATCGTGACCAGTAATGGCGCACGGGGCCATCCCATCGCAGCCCGGCAACAGAAGCGAAGGGTGACAGTCGGAAAGACGAATGACGACGGGAAAGAACGTTGACATCGGAGAAAGATCCGGCGGCGGGCGTAAGCCCAGTTGACCCGGCAATGAGGTAGCCGCAAGCCTCAATCACGGGAATGGTCGTAGCGCGGACAGTCATCACCAGGCGGACGGGGGTTCGATTCCCCCCAGCTCCACCATTTCTATTGCGGTGTTACGCGTACCACCAAGGCTGACGACGCCCATACCTCTAAACCGTCTTCAACGTTGCGGTAGCGCTCAGCAATCTTTGAACGTTCAATTGCATCTTGCGGAAGTGCAACTACTTCAGCCGTTGCATCAACCTCGCGCTCCCCTAACCGCAATTTCACCGAAGGCTGTTTGCGCAAGTTCAACACCCAGTCGGCTTTGCCTGATGGTTCGGTGAATAGCCAAACATTGCTTTCATCGCAATGGAACCAAATCTCAATGGTATGAGGTTTGCCCGTCACTCTTCCGACAGTGGTGAGATAGCAATACTCATGTTCTTGCCAGTTTTCGAAGAAATGACGTTGCGCCATATCGAAAGTGTAGGCAGTGCTGGCACGCGATCGTCGAACGAGCTCTATTCCAAATGAGCAAGTTGTAAATCAATTATTTCGTTTAAGAGCGACGCGTCAACTTTCCAATCGGTTGGAACCTTGAAAGTCTTTTTGTTGAGCGTGTAGTTAGCCAGTTTGGGTTTCAACTCGGCTAGCACCTCAGCATTAAAGGGCGCTAACAAAATGTGATTCTTATGCGCCGAAGCTCCGAACA
>CAYOHV010000075.1:4642-7505 GCA_964403825.1 uncultured Bifidobacterium sp.
TCGTATTTCGTGCCGCCCTCTTTGGCCAATAACTTCAGCCAATACGCCGCGGGTTTGCCATGCTTTTTTTCGATTGCCGGGAAGTGGCTTTCACGATCTGCTGACGTTGCCATTGCAAAAGACTACGCCGCTACGACGACCGCATTTTCCGCTCTTTGCGAAGAATCATCCGTGTCTGTTCTAACACGACGCCCAACGAATACATGACCGATGAAAAGCCGATACCAATTACCGTCTCCGCTGATGCATAGGAAATGCGCACACCCCAAAGCGGTTCTTCAGTGCCGAAATCTGACACCGACACTGACGTTGGTCCGATCGTCAGCATCAAGTAGACACCAATGCACGTCACGATGAACAAAATCGCGCTCAAAAATTTCAATAGTTTCGAGAGTGAACGCGCCGGAAGAAATGCGAAATCACCGATTTCTAAATCTTCAAGGGGCATATTCGACATTTCCCACCCTCACCTTTCAAGTCAATCTTTTCGTTCGGCCAAACCGATGAATTCGGGTTGGCGCTGTCATGAGATTACAAATGGCGACGAACGAAAACGGATAACGAGAAGTTCCGTAACGACGATTGAAAAGTCTTCAGAGCAAGTCATAAGACGCGCCGCCGCCAACTCTTAAAAAACTAGTTGGTATGCGGGCTTATGAATTGCAACTCAGGATCGATGCCGACCGGTATGGCCGAGCGGACGGGAACAGCGGCTGCGGGCCACAGTCAATAACTCACCGCAGCGCTCGGTCTTATTGAATTCGATGACGCGATAATTGGAGCGTTCACGACGATCGAGTCGCTCCACCACCACGTCAATCGGCGCAATATCGGAATTGTCTTCAACATTTTTTTGCAAGCGCTTCAACACTGCTGCGGCGTCAGCCGAACCAAGTTGGTAGAGGAAGTAACTGGCCTTCACCCCCATATCCTGCAATTTCTCTAAATCAGCATCGTTAGCCGGGAACGGTGAATAATCCCAGCCAAAGACAGAGAAACGACGCAGCGTTTCGCCAATAATCGTTTGCGAATTCATGTAGTCATCATCGAAGTACGGCTGCATCATTTTCTGACAGGCCTCAACACAACTAAAAGGCGTTTCCGCGACAGCCAGCAATTCGGAACAACCATTCTTTTGTCGCAACGCCACCGCAACACGCGCACGGATATCGACGATTGTTATTGATGGCAATCCAGCAACAAGCGAGGCGCGGTGATCAGGATTAATTCGAAGTTCTGAAACGGCGTTGACAACTAAGCGCTGACGCGCCAAATTCAATCGGCGTAATCCATCACGAAATGTTTTTGTTACAACGACGGGTGCAACTGCATTCGATGTCGATGACATTAAAAACCACCAAATTGGTTGTCATCGTCCGTCACTAAACGAAAATCTGGACGCAGATTGAAATCACGCAACAATTCGTTGAAGTCCTGCATCGTTTGATCACTTAATGCTTTGTCGAGATATCGATCGTGCAACAACTTTGAAACGCGATGCAGTTCGGCAACCGCATCATCGAGTCGTTCCGGTGAATCCATAATCGCCGCAAGACGCTCATGACTTGTGAGATACACACGAGCATTCTCGGCTTGTGACACCAGCCATGACACACCGTTTTGGGAAGCAATTGAGATCGAGATTTTCTTACTTTGCATGGGCCTATGTTAGGAAATATAACGAGACCGTTTAAGTCGCATTTCTAGATAGATCGAAAATTTTTACGCCAAGAAACGAAGAAAACTGCGGGTCACCTTGGCAAAAAATTTTCGGTCATATAGAAATTTTTAGAGCCGACGTCGAAAGACATTTTCGACATATTCGTCGAATACTTCTTCCGAAATTTCTCCCGATCGGAGTTGGTCACGCAAAACAAATGCTTCCTGAATCTTCTCTTTCGCCATTGAAAGTGAAAGTCTTCCTTCAAGAAATGCTGACGAAATCGCACATTCGAACTGTGCGCAGGCACTCGGGCGATGCAAAGAAAAGATTGTGCACTCACCATCGCAAAGCGCAGGGCACGGAAGGGCGAATACTGGTGGGTCGGCAGCAAATAGCACCTCAACACCTAAACCAAGTAAAGGCAAACCAAGGTCACTTTCGTCACGAACAGCAAGATGCGTCACGACAGTGCCATCACAACAAAGTCCACAACCGATACAAGGCGATTCGCTCATAATTTTGGAACGCCTGCGGTTTGACCCCCATCCACGACTAACTCTGCGCCCGTCATCCAAATTGAGTCGTCGCTGGCAAGGAAGACGGCAACCGCCGCAATATCAGTCGGTTCACCAATGCGACCGAGCGGAAGTCCTTGCGCCAATTGTTCTTCATGAGTGTCGACAACATAGGAAATCATCGGCGTGCGAATAACGCCCGGGAAAATGGCGTTCACGCGAATATTTTTCGGCGCTAAGTCGAGCGCCGCCGATCGCGAAAATCCTCGCAACGCAAATTTCGATGACGAATAAGCACTGGCACGTTGTTGGCCGGCCAGACCACTTAACGACGACACATTAACAATGGAAGAACCAGACGGCATATGGGGCACGACTGCTTGAAGCCCATGGAACGCGCCATACAAATTCACGTTCATAACTTTTTGAAACTCATCAATTGTTAAGTCTTCAACATTGGCGTAACTCAAAACACCGGCGTTGTTGACTAACACGTCAATCTTTCCGTGTTGCTGTACCACTTCATCAACGATTGCTTTCCAACTTTGCGGATTGGTGACATCCAATTGTCGATCAGCGCCAGCCGAAATATCAGTGCCAATAACGATGGCGCCTTCATTCCGAAATGCATCAACTTCGCTTTTGCCTTGGCCGCTGGCCGCGCCAGTGATGATCGCAACTTTTC
>CAYOHV010000076.1:0-7202 GCA_964403825.1 uncultured Bifidobacterium sp.
ACATGTCATCGATGTCGCCAAAGGTCTTGAAGGTCTGCGTCGCCAAGACGGCATTCACGCCGCGGCCGTGGTGATTACTAAAGAGCCGCTTACGGAGTACTTGCCGATTCAGCGCAAACCGGAAGCGGGGAGCGATCCTGAACTCGCGCCGGTAGTGACGCAGTACGAAATGCATGGCGTAGAGGAACTTGGTCTTTTGAAGATGGACTTCCTCGGTTTACGCAACCTTGACGTCATTACCGACACCATTTCGATGTTGGCGGAGACTCGCGGCATTCACGTCGATATTGATGCCATTCCGCTGGATGACGAAAAAACGCTGGCCATGTTGCGTAACGGCGATTCGATCGGCGTCTTCCAACTTGAAGGTGGTCCGATGCGCGCGCTTATGCGTTCACTGGCGCCTACATCCTTTGAAGATATTGCGGCGTTGGTGGCGCTTTATCGACCTGGGCCGATGGCGGCCAACATGCATAACGACTACGCCGATCGTAAAAACGGCCGTAAGTCCATCGACTATTTGCATGATGACTTGTCGGAACTTTTGGGTGACACCTACGGATTAATGATTTACCAAGAATCCGTTATGCGGGTGGCCCAAAAATTTGCCGGTTATTCACTGGCCGATGCTGACAACCTGCGAAAGGCCTGCGGCAAAAAAGTTCGCGAACTCATTCAAAAAGAACGAGAGAAATTTGTTGATGGTTGCGAACGGGGAGGATACGGGCGAGAAATTGGCTCGGCCCTTTTCGATGTGATCGAACCATTTGCCGATTACGCCTTTAACAAGAGTCATAGTTACGGCTACGGCCTCATCGCTTACCAAACGGCGTACCTCAAGGCGCATTATCCCGTTGAGTATCTCGCCGCTCTTCTCACCAGTGTGAAGGGAACGCTCGACAAAGCCGCGGTGTATCTCAACGAATGTCGTGTGCAAAAGATTGACGTTTTGGTTCCCGATGTGAACGTTTCGTCATCCGACTTCATTGCTGTTGAGCGTGAAGGCGCTGAGCCCGCGATCGCATTTGGTTTGTCGGCTGTGCGCAATGTTGGTGAGGGATTAGTGGCGCTCATTTTGCAAGAGCGCGAAGCCAACGGTCCGTTCATCGACTTTTTTGATTTTTGTGATCGTGTTGATGTCACTGTGCTTAACAAGCGCACTATTGAATCGTTAATCAAAGCCGGTGGATTCGATTCGATGGGATATAGCCGTAAAGGTTTGTTGGGTTATGCCGACCGCATCATTGATGACACCGTGGCGCGTCGTCGCAAAGAAGCCGAAGGCCAATTCGATTTGTTCTCGGCCGTAGCCACCGACGAAAACGAAACCACACAGCGTTTCGATATTCCGGAAGAAGATTTTGATAAACGTCAACGATTGGCCTTCGAAAAAGAAATGCTCGGCCTTTATGTTTCCGATCATCCATTAATGGGCGCAGAAGCATCGTTACGTCGTCGCACTGAACTCACCATTTCCGAATTAGAAACCGTGGAAGAAGGTTCCATTCGGATTGTGGGCGGGCTAGTTACGTCGTTACAAAAGAAGTGGACTCGCCGTGGCGATCTCATGGGCGTTTTCGTTCTCGAAGATCTACAAGCCACGGTTGAAGTGATGGTGTTTGCTCGCACGATGCAGCAATACGGTCATCTCCTTAACGACGATGCCGTGGTGATCGTGAAAGGTCGCGTTGATAACCGCGATGACACGCCCAAGTTGATGGCGATGGAAATCGAACTGTTCGAACCGGTGATTGGTGGCAATCCACCCGTACGAATCAATCTGGCTCCGGCGGCTTTAAGTGATGAATTGCTCCAGGCGCTGAAGGGCATCCTGCGGCAGCATGAAGGCGATTCACCTGTCTTTTTGCATATCGGCGATAAGCAGGTTTTGCGTCTTCCCGATGAGTTCAATGTGTCCGCAACCGGCGGATTACTGGCTGAACTGCGGGAATTGCTCGGCGCCGATGCCATTGCTGCCTAGGCGAAATCGCCGAGTTGCGTTTTGTCTCTAAACGGGGTGGACTATGTGTCCCGAATTTGTCTGTTTGAGGGGCGTAACAATGGCAATCAAAGTCGTGACAAAAGATTGCACTCAGCTGAGTGATGCTGAGTTAGCCGAAATGGCGGATCTGTGTCAGGACGGACCCAGTTTGTTTGAAGTAGGGGTCCTTTCTAAACAAGCCGAAGCCTGGGTGTTGGTTTCACTGGCGCGCGAGGGCAATGGCCTCAAGGGCTTCTCGTTCTGCACCCTCGAGCGCATTGGTGGCACACCGAGTGTGTTGATCGGTCTGGCATCGATTAAGCGCACCTCAAAGCGTTCAACCGTTTTGAAGGCGATCTTGAACGATCAGTTCAAGCGTGCCGTTATGGCGTTCCCCGATGAAGATGTTTTGATCGGCACTCGATTTGCGACGGCCAGCGGTTTTGATGCCTTCCGCAATCTTGATGACATCAATCCGCGTCCCGAACATAAAGCGACGGGCGAAGAGCGTGCATGGGGTCGTCGTTTAGCCAAGCGTTTCGGAATTGATTCCAGTTCCTATGACGATAAGGCGTTCACCGCCACCGGCGATGGTGCGTTCCCACTTTGTCTCGATTACGAATCGTTAGAGCAAGACAAGATCGATCCCGCAGTGGTTGGTCTCTTCAAAGGCTTGAACGTAAAGCGTGGCGATTCCATCGTGGCTTTTGGTTGGGCCATGGCTGAGGATCTCGCCAAGATCAAATAGCAAATGCAAACCTACGGCTGTGCAAAGTAACGGCTATGCAATTTGTTGATGTTGTTGGCGCGCGCCGCATGGTGCGTTCCTTTTCAACGCGTTCTGTTGATCCCGAAATTGTTGATCGCATTGTTGCTTTAGCGGCGCGTGCGCCGGCCGCCGGCAACACACAAGCACTTGATGTTGTTGTGTTGGAAGGCGAGCAAACCAATCGTTATTGGTCGACCACTTTGAGCGATGAACGTCGTGCCGCGTTTCCTTGGCCTGGTTTATTGCGCGCACCGGTGTTGTTGATTCCGTTAGTGCAGCCGGCCGAATATGTTCGTCGTTATAGCGAACCCGATAAAGCCTCGACTGGTTTAGGTGAGGGCGAAGAACAGTGGCCCATTCCGTATTGGTATGTCGATGGCGCCTTTGCCGCCATGGTGATGTTGTTGGCCACTGTTGATGCTGGTTTAGGCGCATGTTTTTTCGGTCAGTTCGAACATGAAGAAGCGTTACGACGTGAATTTGGTTGGCCGACGGATCGACGCGCTTTAGGAACAATTGCGTTGGGCTGGCCCGATGAGGAACAACGTTTATCGAAATCAGCGCAACGAAAGCGAAAGCCAATCGAGCAGTTATTGCACCGTGGCGGATGGTGAAATCTGCTGCAACTGCGTGCGTAATTGATCGGTGTCGCTAGCCGGTAAACCGCAGACAGAGTTTCGACAGACATAGGCCTTACCGTCGGCGCCGCTTTCATAGCGGCCTTCCCAAAGGGCAATTGGTAACGGATTGCCGAAAGAAAGAACACCGGCGGGTACCCACGCTTTTTGGGCGAGCGAAACGAGGTCGGGTCGATCACCGCTGATGACAATCTCCACTGAGCCCAATACCGACATCTCCGCCGCTATCAGAAAGTGTCCGAAACCGAGCGGCACGCGGGCGGCGCTTTCGGTGAATTTGCTCACTAAGACATTGGCGTGGTGGGCGTAGTTTGCGTTTTCTGTAAGTAACGACAAACGTAAAAGTCCCACCGCCGCTAAAGAGTTGGAACACGCAGTGGCGTTATCCATGAATTCTTTTGGTCGGGCAATTAACTGATCGACATCGTTGCCACTGGTGAAGAAACCGAAGTCGTCAGTGTCGGCAAAGAGACGAATCAAATCGTCGGCGCATTGGGTGGCTTCGTTGAGCCAGCGATGATCGCCAGTGGCTTCATAAAGTCGAACAAAGGCATCAATAAGCGCGGCGTAATCGGCACTAAATGCTTCGATGCGCGCCGTTCCTTGCCAACTGCGCATCCAACGTCCATTAAGGCGCAAGTTTTCGCAGAGGAAATTTCCGTTCTTAATCGCCGCATCCAACCACTCCGTGTTTCCGGTGGCGGCCGCCGCTTCGGTGAGCGTTGCCAGCATTAAAGCGTTCCACTCGGTGAGAACTTTGTCATCAAGCGATGGCCGAATGCGCTTTTCACGCGCCGCCCATAGTGCCTGTCGTCCGCGCTCAACTGCATCTGGTCGTAATAACGAATCGCGGACTGGTCGTTCCAGGATGGTGTTTCCTTCCCAGTTTCCGTTTTCCGTTACCCCGTACCAATCCAAAACTGCTTGGGCGTCATCACCACAAATCGACCGAATTTCTTCGGCGGTCCAAACATAAAACTTTCCTTCAACTCCTTCGGAGTCGGCGTCCTCAGCGGAATAGAAACCGCCAGCGCTATGAGTTAAATCGCGCAAAACATAGTGAATCGTTTCGCTAAGAGTTTGTAAGTAGCGCTCTTCGCCGGTGAGTTGCCAAGCATGTAAATAAACCCGCGCTAAAAGTGCTTGGTCGTACAACATTTTTTCAAAGTGGGGGACTAACCATTTGGAGTCGGTGGAATAGCGCGCGAATCCGCCGCCAAGATGATCGTAAATACCGCCCGCCGCCATGGCATCTAAACAAAGGAGTGCATCGGCGAGAACATTTTCATCACCGGTGCGTTGGGCATGTCGCAATAGAACATCAATGGCAAACGTCTGGGGAAACTTCGGCGCCCGCCCGAAACCGCCATCTCTTTTATCGATTTGCGAACGCAACGTTGAAACGGCGCTGTGCAGAAATTCTTCTCGCGGTGATGCTGGTTCTTGGGGAAGTTGAATTCCTTTATCAATGGCTTCGGTAATTGCGGCCGCTTGTTCTTCTAATTCGGGTCGACGGGTATGCCAGAGTTCATTAATTCGTTGGCAAAGTTCGGGGAATCCCATTCGTCCGCCGGCAGAGGTTTTCGGAAAATACGTACCGGCGAAAAATGGCCGTCCATCGGGAAGACAAAAAACAGTCATGGGCCAACCGCCATTGCCGTTCATGGCCAAGACAGCATCCATGTAGACCGCATCAACATCGGGGCGTTCTTCGCGATCAACTTTGACGTTTACAAATAAATCGTTCATCAGTTGACCGATGGCTGGATCCTCAAAGGATTCATGAGCCATCACATGGCACCAATGACAAGCGGAATATCCGACGGAAATGAGAATGGGCACATCTCGAGCCGCAGCCTCTTGTAGGGCTTCGTTACCCCAAGGCCACCAGTCGACGGGATTGTCCGCATGTTGGCGTAAATACGGACTGGTTTCGTTTTCGAGTCGATTCGGCACGGAGGCAACGGTATCGGGAATACGATCAATTCATGGTTCCTGCACTGAAAATGAATGACGGTAAAAGTATTCCGCAACTTGGCTTTGGCGTTTTCCAAGTACCAGCAGAAGACACCGAACGAATCGTGGCCGAAGCATTCTCAGTTGGGTATCGACATATCGATACGGCTTGGGGATATTTCAACGAAGAGGGTGTGGGCGCGGCTATTAAAAACTCTGGGCTCGCTCGCGATGACATTTTCGTCACCACCAAAGTTTGGAATTCATTTCAAGGTCGTAAAACCACCATTGAATCATTCGAAAAGTCACTCGAAACACTCGGCATTGATGAACTTGACTTGTTGCTTATTCACTGGCCGGCTCCTGGTTTAGGAAAGTTCGTGGAGACGTGGGAAACATTTGTTGAGTTGCAACAGAGCGGACGCTTACGTTCGATCGGTGTTTCAAATTTTCAGCCCGACCACATTCGTCAGATTGTTGAAGCAACGGGCGTCTTGCCGGCGCTCAATCAGGTTGAACTCCATCCGTTTTTTCAACAAAAACAATTGCGTGCCTTTCATGAGTTGCATGGCATTTTGACCGAAGCGTGGAGCCCGATTGCCCGTGGCCGCGTTGATGACGATCCCATCATTGTTTCGCTGGCCAATGTTTATGGCCGCACTCCGGCGCAAATCACATTGCGTTGGTTGGTTCAACTGGGAATCGTTGTTATTCCGAAATCGGTAACACCGAGTCGTATCGAATCGAATTTCCAAATCTTCGATTTCGCTTTAAGTGAAGACGATATGGAAACGATGAATTCACTCGACCGCGCTGATGGCCGAATGGGTCCCAATCCCGACGAATTCAATTTGGCCGGTTAATTCACTGACCTTTGAAGTTCGGCTTTCGTTTTTCGGAAAAGGCGCGCATTCCTTCTTTGGCATCGGCCGAGCGCATCACCGGAACCACATGAGAAATTTCAATTGGTTGCGCTTCGGCTTCGGGTAACCATCCGGTTTCAACCACTGAAGCCTTGGAAGCGGCAACGGCCAGTGGTCCGTTATCGCAAATGATGTTGGCGATCTCGCGTGCCTTTTCCATGCCGGTGCCTTTCGGCACGACATGACTTACGAGCCCCCAACGCAACGCTTCTTCCGCATCAAGAATGCGACCAGTAAGCAACATGTCCATGGCGACCGCATAAGGAATTTGTCGTTTTAAGCGCATCGTGGAACCAGCGCCGGCGATAAGTCCACGTTTCACTTCGGGTACGCCGAATGTTGCGTGTTCTTCGGCAATACGAATATCGGTTGATTGCAACATCTCGCAACCGCCACCCATGCACTGACCGTTAACAACAGCGATGATCGGCTTCTTGCACCAGTAGGTAAGCAGTAGCCCACGACCGGTAATGCCAGGGTCATCGGCTAAACGCTGCGCAATCCGACGCGATTCTTCTGTTTCTTCACCCGACATCCATCCATCGGAAAGATCGCCGCCGGCGCAATAGGCGATATCGCCCGCACCAGTGAGAATGACGCAGCGAATCGAATCATCGTTATCGGCCAACTCCCATGCTTCAGCAAAACGCACCAGCATGTCGGGAACCAATGCATTGCGCCGCTCGGGTCGATTCATAGTGAGAAGCAGAAGCGGTCCATCGCGTTCAACGAGCAATGTTGGTTGGTCTGACATAGTTCCCCCTTGCCGAACACCTAGCGAAAACACGTTACGGCAAAACGCCGAGCGACTTCGTTATAACTGGCGACGCAGAACTTTGCCGAGAGGAGAGGTGGGAAGTTCGGCGCGCAGTTCCATTGCTTTTGGTGCACAAAATGCGGGAAATACTTCTTTAATGCTGGCGCGCAACTCTTCG
>CAYOHV010000077.1:0-7150 GCA_964403825.1 uncultured Bifidobacterium sp.
GGTATGTCAATCGATCGCGCACCGGCATTGATCTGATCGAAACAGTAAATACCGGGGTAACTGACAATATTCGAAAGTTCCCAATCGTAACTTTTGAAAATTTCACCCGCGCTATCGATGACGCGCTCAAATTGAGATGCCGACGTAGTAAAGCGATAGTGAATATCGTTCGATGAACTCTCCGTCCAATGACGGGGAATAGTCGCTCCATGCGCTCCAACGACATCATCAAGAGTCTCAAGAGCTTTTAATTGTTCGCCAAAGAATTTCTGGTTTTCATCCCATAAACAAATGTCGAAATCCAACTTGCGTTCGCAATTAATTCCGTCGGTACGGCTTACCACCGCTTCTCGGCCGAAATTTTTCGTTACTTCCCTACCCACTACGAGGCTGCCGAATAACAAAAGCACGACTAATGGTGCGGCCAAGAAAAAACGCGGGCCAACCTTGCGTGGCGAAAGCATTACCACCGATCCCAAAATGAGCGCTATGGCAACAACAGTGGGCCCAAGAACAGTGGCCCATGAAATTTGCACGTCATTTCGCTGGCCCACGGCGAGAAAACCGGTGATATGCCGTTCCCAGTTCGACGACTGACGATCCGGCCAAAAACGAAAGACGAAAAGCACGATGGTCATGATGGGAATCGTTGCCGCAATGGGTAAATACCAAGCCACGACAGCGGACACAATTGCCCACGCCGTGATGATGAGGATCGTCATCGTAGGAATCGCCATCGTTACCAACGTCCATGACGGCGACCAGATCGATCCGAAGAATGATGACTGCATCAGCAGAAGTAAATAGGCGGCAAGTGCGACCAGCCAAATAGGCGCGATCTTTTTTGCCATTGCAAGCAGTAAATCATCTTTGTTGTGTAAAACGGATTTCGCCCAATGAACCCGAAAAGTAACTGCAACTACGACACCCAATAAGAGGGGAAGAAGAACATTGTTGGGACGCGTGGCGATGAAATCTCGAGATTGAATTCCAGCGCGATCAGATTCTTGAATCATCATCAACATCGAGATAACGAGTCCAACAACAACCGGCCAGGAAATTGCGATAAGCCGCATAAATCGCTTTCCGACGACAGTGAATTCACTCATAACTCTTTCCTCACTCTCTCCTCATCATTTCGGATCTCATAACTAAGAAATCGATAGCGAAAAAGTTCCAGAAAAATTGGAACGTTGAAAGACTATGAAGATCAACTCGCGTTGAGAAATAAGTCGTTAAGTCAAAATAACTTGCGCGCGATTATGAAATTGTCAGAGACTGTCGCAAAAGATTCTCTTCACAAGCGACTGTCATCGATCACGATTATTCGTAATAACCCGAATGGATATACACGCACGGTATTCCTTCGGAATGAAACATCTCGGCGTTACGTCGATCATCTTCAAATGCAATGAGAAGTTCGAAGCCATAATCACGCAATTGATGAACGGTTTCTCGTTTGTAATCGGCGGTGCGGGCAATTGTGTTTTCGCTGCGCATACACAACAAATCCCAGCGCAACTGATGTCGTTCAAGCCATTCAAGTGTTTGCGGTTGCACACGCAATGGACGAGCAGTCAGTAACACCACCGTCAGATCTTCTTGCAACAGAACTAAGAGACGAGCCAGTTCATGAATAACTTCGTCATCACGACAACTTTCAAAAAAAGCGTCCCAATCACCATTTTCAATATGGTGTTGCCGTCCCGACGCGTTGGAAATGACGCCGTCCATATCAAAGACAACGGCGCGACCGGCATCAACCGGTCCGGATTTCCATTTCCAATTTTCGTGCGTCATGCACCACTCCCCGGTCCACTTTCGGCACTTTCCTTAATCGCCTCTACCACTGATGGATCAGCCAACGTTGTGGTGTCCCCTAATGCATGACCATCGGCGATATCGCGCAGCAGTCGTCGCATGATTTTCCCGCTACGAGTTTTCGGAAGATCAGGAACGATGATGATTCGCTTCGGGCGCGCTGTCGGGCCAATTCGCTTTGCTACATGCTGACGAAGATCTTCAACTAATTGATCGTCGGCCGTCACACCTCCACGCACGATGACATAACCGAAAATCGCTTGTCCGGTGAGTTCGTCGTTGGCACCGACAACAGCCGCTTCCGCTACCGCAGGATGATCGACCAAAGCACTTTCCACTTCAGTTGTAGAAATGCGATGACCAGAAACATTCATCACATCGTCGACACGGCCTAACAGCCACAAATAACCTTCGTCATCGAGTTTGGCGCCATCGCCAGCGAAATAACGACCCGGATATTTGCTCCAATAAGTTTCCCGGTAACGCTCGGGGTTACCCCAAATGCCGCGCAACATAGAAGGCCAGGGCTTGGTCAAGGTGAGATAGCCACCGCCCTTTTGAATTGGATTTCCTTCTTCATCAACAACTTCAATTCCAATGCCCGGTAAAGCAAAACAGGCCGAGCCCGGTTTAAGTGTTGTGACTCCCGGCAGCGGAGTAATCATTGGTCCGCCGGTTTCGGGTTGCCACCCTGTATCAACAATGGGACAACGACTGCTTCCAATATGTTCGTAGTACCACATCCATGCTTCAGGATTAATTGGTTCACCCACCGAACCTAAAAGACGCAAACTCGATAAATCATGTTTCGCCGGTTCTTCGGCTCCCCACTTCATAAACATACGAATGGCGGTGGGGGCCATATACAACTGCGTCACTTTGTAACGTTCGACAATGTCCCAGAGTCGATCTTTGCCGGGCGTATCGGGGGTTCCTTCATAAAGAACTGATGTTGCTCCATTAGCAAGCGGTCCATAAACAATGTACGAATGCCCCGTCACCCAACCAATATCCGCGGCGCACCAATACACATCTTTTTCTGGATGTAAATCAAAAACATACTTATGCGTAAAGGCGACTTGAGTGAGATAGCCGCCCGTGGTGTGCATGATGCCTTTTGGTTTTGCCGTAGTACCCGAGGTGTAAAGCAAATACAAAAGAGTTTCGGAATCAAACGCTTCCGGCGCATGTTGCGGCGAAGCGGATGCCATTAAGTCGTGGTACCAGTGATCACGACCTGCCACCATTTCGATATCAGAATTTGTTCGTTGCACAACGACAACGTTTTCTACGGTTGGGCATTGCTTCAGTGCTTCATCAACATTGGGTTTTAAAAGCGATGGTGCGCCGCGGCGATAGCCACCGTCAGCAGTGACAATAAGTTTGCATTCGCCATCATGAACTCGATCAACAATTGAATCAGGCGAAAACCCACCGAAGATGACTGAATGCGCGGCACCGATACGCACACATGCCAACATCGCAACCGGCAACTCAGGAATCATCGGCATATAAATGGCAATGCGATCGCCTTTTTTAATTCCGAGATCGATAAGCACATTGGCGAAACGTGAAACCTCTTCGAGTAAATCCGAATAGGTAATGGTGCGCTTATCGCCCGGTTCACCTTCCCAGAAATACGCCACACGATCGCCTAAACCATTGGCCACATGACGATCGAGGCAGTTCTCAGCCACATTTAACGATCCGCCGATGAACCATTCCGCAAAGGGCAATTCCCATTTCAGCGTTGTATGGAAATCCGTTCGCCACGTCACCAATTCACGTGCTTGACGCGCCCAAAAAGCCTCGTAGTCGGCATCGGCTTCGTCATAAAGCGACCGATCACTAACTAATGCATTAGCCGCAAAGTCGGCAGGCGGCGGAAACTTCCGCTCCTCGAGATAGCGATCTTCAATAGTGGGTTCAGACATGATTCCCTTTTCGTCTGTCTCGACCTTAGTGCGCTAGATGATGTCGTTCTTCTTCACTTCCCATTCAAAAACGACAAAACTGCCAAGCCCCGCTTCATCGCATAACGCCTCGGCTTCACCAATACGACTGCGAGCGACAAGTGCGGCCGTGGTGGGTGCATGCGCATGGGCCCGCCAAAACTCTTTGCCTTCTTCCACTAACTGTTCTATCCCCCGCGCCCGCAACCAATCAGATTGCACAAATAGCTCTGCGGGGTTGTTAAGCACAAGTTGATCAACGGCCACATCAGCAGTGATGTCTACGTTGCCTGGATCAGCGAAGACAAGATCAGATTTTTCGTGTTGTGCGTAGGTACGTAACCAACCCATATTGGTTCGTTGTGAAAGTTCGTTGGTGGTCGCGCCATAGTCGAACGCCAGAAAGAATCCTTGTTCAAGTGACGCTAAGAGTTCATCTACGAACTGACGCGCCTGTCGTTGACGAGGAATCCACTGATCAACTTGCGCGGTACGTAGCACGTCCGCCTCGGCGCCGGATATTTCAATGGGTGCTACAGAGGTAGAGATATCTTCATCAACATCAACCATCAATTGTTCGAAGTGGCCATCATTCGTAAGCCGCACAATGTCAAAAGGAAGGTTGTCAAAAAGTTCATTAGCGAGAAAGACACCGTGGGTAATTTTTGGCGGCACTGCACAGCTACTAAATCCCGCCGTGAACTGTTCACCGCGACAAAATTTTTCGGCTTCGGCCATTGTGATATCGCCGTGCCAATTTTCTAAATGCTCACCGTGTCGAAGCCGTTGACTTTTCGATAGTTCAACCGCAACATAACGAAGATGGGGCAAACATTGCGGCGCCGCAAATGCAATTGTGCGTGCCAACGTGCCCGGTCCGGCGCCAAGTTCCACCACGCTAAAGACATCAGGCGAACCCAGTTGTTGCCAATAGTCATCAAGTTGTCGGGCAATCACCGCACCAAAGAGAGGACCAACTTCGGGACTCGTGAGGAAATCTCCCCTTTGCCCGGCAGATCCTTTGGTTGTGTAGAAACCAATTTCCGGATTGTAAAGGGCAACATCCATGAAGCGCGCAAAAGAGACGCGCCGATCCTGTCCAAAGACGCGACGTTGCGTCTCGTCCATTACTTACCTATCGCAGCAATGAGAAAAGTGAGACTTGATCGGTGAAGTGAGTGAGCGATCCCGGCAGGATGCCCCACACCAATGTGATGGCCATGGTGATAACCAATGCCGCCATGATCGAAGCGGGAATACGAATTGGCGTGCGATCACCATCGGGTGCATCGCTCATCCACATCACTCGCATCAAACGACCGTAATAACCAAATGCGATAACGGAGTTCACCGCCACCAATACGGCCAAGACATAACCCGACGCCGTATCGGCCGAAGCCAACGCACCAAAGATTGACAACTTGGCGAACCAGCCGGCCGCCGGTGGGATACCGGCTAACGAGAACAAAAACACCGTCATACAAACGGTGAGGCCCGGTGCGTAACTAAAGAGACCGCCGAAGGACGAAATTTCACCCGAACGAGTTTTGCGGGCCACGGCAATAACGACAGCAAAAGCGCCCAAGTTCATTGCGGCGTAAATCGCCAAGTAAATGACAACGGCGCGTAACGACTCTGACGCCGTTGCGGCGCTGGCACCAACAACTGCAAGCGGCGCCAGGATGTAGCCGGCTTGAGCAATACCGGAGTAGGCCAACATACGCACGACATTGGTTTGTCGTAAGGCGATGAAGTTACCCACGGTCATTGTTAACGCGGCCAATACCCACATAAGTGGTTCGATGACATCGCTACGTCCATAAAACCCGACATAGACAACAGTCAACAACGCTACGAAACCGGCGGCTTTTGATGCCACCGCTAAGAACGACGTAACCGGTGT
The DNA here is from genome assembly GCA_964403825.1 of uncultured Bifidobacterium sp. Classification (GTDB taxonomy): domain Bacteria; phylum Actinomycetota; class Acidimicrobiia; order Acidimicrobiales; family Acidimicrobilacustridaceae; genus Acidimicrobilacustris. The sequence continues at coordinate 5,677 of CAYOHV010000077.1, forward strand.
CGGTGCGCCTTCATAAGTATCGGGAGCCCATGTATGGAACGGAACAGCCGAAACTTTGAATGCAAAACCGATCACGACAAAAACAATGCCGAGAGTGACGATCGGTTGTGAAGAAACGATGTCGCTGAAATTGGCGCCGATTTCGCTCAGAAGCGTGGTTCCGGTGATGCCATAAACAAGTGACATGCCATAAAGCAATACCGCAGAGGCAAAAACACCCATGAGGTAATACTTCAAACCAGCCTCGTTACTGCGCTGATCGCGTTTACGCCACGCCGCCATCATGTAGGCCGGAATTGAAAGTAATTCCAAGGCCACAAAAATTGAGATGAGATCGCGCGCCGAGGCCATCACCAACATGCCCAAAACCGACGCGAGCAACATCATGTAGTACTCGCCTTCCCAATAATCGCCTTCGGCGATGTAATTGGTGGAGAGCAAAACAACAACGTATGCGGCAATTAAAAACAACGCTTTGAAAATCAATGCATACGTATCGACAACAAACGCGCCCCCGAACAGAACGCGATCGACTCCGTCATAGGCCAGCGTGGCAACAGGAATTAATGCCACTAATAAACCAATACCGGTGAGGGATGAAGCGGCCCAGCGCGAACGCTCAGAAGTGAACGCGTCAACCACAACAACGATTACCAGCGTTGCAGCCAAAATGATTTCGGGTGCAAACGCGTGGAAATCAATATTGGGTGCAGTCCACGCAAACGTCAGCAACTGAGACATCGTTGAATCAGCCTCCGATTCCGCTTACTAACGCGGTCACTCCGCCAACAGCGGCATCGGTGACTTTGAAAATAATGTTCGGGAAGAAACCAAGAACAACGATGAGCACTAACAATGGTGTCCACGCCACCCATTCGGTGAATGAAACATCTTTGACATGCGGATCGTTAGCGAATTCATCTTTCGGTTCACCGAATCCAACTCGCTGGTAAAGCCAGAGCAGATATGCCGCGGCCAAGACCGTGCCAACAGCCGCAATGATCATCATCACGCGGAAGAAGGCAACGTTTAATCCCTCGGCTGGGTTGTAGGCGGCGAGAATCGACGGGAACTCACCCCAGAAACCAGCCAAACCGGGAAGACCTAACGAGGCCATCACGGAGAAGCCAAGAATCCAACCCATATGCGGCATTTGCTTCAGCATGCCGCCGAGACGAGAAATCTCGAGTGTGTGGAAACGCTCTTTGGTTGAACCGGCAAGGAAGAACAACATGCCGGTGATAAGACCATGAGCGACCATGCCGAAGATGGCTGCTTGCAAACCAAATGTGGTGAGCGTGGCAATACCCAACATGGTGAAGCCCATATGCGAAACCGATGAGAACGCAATCAAACGTTTACTATCGGTTTGCGCCAAACAACAAAGCGCACCATAAATAATGCCGATTACCGCTAACAGCGCAATGAACGGCGCCCACTTCGTGGCGGCTTCAGGAAGAATCGGAATTGCAAT
>CAYOHV010000078.1:0-7147 GCA_964403825.1 uncultured Bifidobacterium sp.
AAACCGCGGCCATCGAAAATTCCGCCGGCCGCTACGACGGGAACTTTTCCTTCAACGGCGTCGACCACTTGCGGAACTAATGCCAACGTCGCCACGGTGCCGGTATGTCCACCGGCTTCGGTTCCTTGGGCAATTACAAGATCGCAACCAGCGGCCACCGCGGCCACCGCATGTCGAACTTTTCCGCAAAGTGAACCAACTAACACATTGTTTTCGTGACAGAGATCAACAACTTCGCGCGGCACGCCTAAACCGGCGACATACATACGCGCACCATGACGAATAAGTGATTCAACTTGTTTTTCAATATGTTCCGGAAGCGCGGTGAGAAGATCAACACCCCACGGTTTTTGTGTGGCGTTACGAACGAGATCCATTTCGGTATCCATACGTTCGGGTGACATCGTGGATGCGCCCATGCAACCAAAGCCACCCGCTTCGGAAACGGCGATAACTAATTCGTGGTAACTGACACCACCCATTCCCGCCAACATCACGGGATGTTCGATTTCCAAAAGTTCAGTTAGAGGTGTGCGCATGCTCACTACCGTAGGCCCCAGCGCCGCTCAACATCTTGCGATGCCAGCGACGAGGAGTCAGTAGGAGCGCTCGGGGGTAATCCTCAAAGAGCCAGCGAGCGAAATTTTTCCGTGTCCACGCGGAAATTCCGGCAACGCGTAACGCGGCGCGCGTGGTGCGCGGGCGGGAAAGCAACTTCGCTAATTGTTCGGCAAAAGCATGATCGCGGCCCAAGTGATTTTTGACTTGATGGCTGTAGCGCTTACCGATATCGCCACCGGCCGCAATGGCTTCGGCGGCCCATCGACCAGTGAGAAGGGCTTGACCAATGCCTTCGCCCGTCATGGGATCAGTGGCGGCGGCCGCATCACCAACGAAGAGAACTGATTGTTGGTGCAACGGCATATCGCTGACCTGCGCCGGAATGGGCCACGCTTTTCGTTGTTCGGTGGCGTGCGCCATCGGTCCGAGAAAGTTAGCGATATGCGGTCGTCGTAATAAGTCTTTCCAAACTTCGCTCATGTCGCCGACGTGATACGTCGAAGAGTCGCGCAAAATTCCGAAACCAACATTGGCGCCACCATTGGCCAATGGAAACGACCATGCATATCCCGGCAATAGATCAGGCTCAAACCACACCATTAATTCACGCGCGGCTCGAGGAGATACATCATCAAAGTACTGACGAAATGCATGCCATTCACCGCGGTAATCCTCGGGCGGTAACTGCAAAAGTTTGCGCGTGGGCGACCACATACCATCGGCGGCAATGACAAAACGAGCGGAAATTTGGGTTCCATCACTAGTGGTAACGATCGCACCGGTACTTGAGTTAACAATTTCGCTAATGGCGACATTTTGTCGCAGGGTCACCAATGGTTGATGTTGAGTGAGGGCGACGAGTTCGTTGTCGAGATCAGCGCGCTTTGCTACGGCGGCAAAAGTTCCCTGATTTTGCGGTAATGGAAATTCAACTTCACGTCCACTGGGTGATCGCACAACAACAGTGTCCACGTTGATCCACGATTGAACATGTTGTGGTTGTAAGCCTAAAAATTCGAGTTCGCGTAAAGCGGATGTCGTTAATCCATCGCCGCAAATTTTGTCGCGCGGGAAAACTGCTTTATCGATGACAATTGATGAAAGGCCATGACGCGACAAAGTGATGGCGGCGGCACAGCCAGCCGGTCCGGCACCCACGATGACGACATCAGTTTGTTCCACGTCACTAACGCTAGGTCGTTGGCCCGCTAGGACCGAAGCCGGGCGCCACTTCGTTCGGCTCGAGGGGTCGCATCATCAAATCCAGCGCCAACCAAATCGTTTTTGAAAACGGATAAAACAACAGAGGTACGAATGCGGCGACGGCCACCGCGGCAATGATCATCCCGACAACCGGCGGGGACGGCCAGAACGCAAACGTGCCAACGAAAAGAACAATGAGTAGTAATCCGAAACTGACGATGGTGTTGATACCAAGATCGCCAGTCCAATGTCCTTCGATACGTTCAAAACGCAAGTTGCAGCGCGGGCAATGCGTTTTCATGGAAAACCAACGACGAAAGAGTTTTCCTTGGCCACATACCGGACAATGTTTTCGTAGCGCCCGCCACATCATTTTTGATTTTGAGGGCATTACATCCAACTGCCCGGATCAAGGTGAGTGATATCGAGAGGGCTAGAGGGAATTTTCCCTTCCACAAGATCGGGGAGAAATTCGCGTAATCGCCGCGGCAACACTTGAACATCGGAAAGCAAAAGCTCGTCCAACTCCCACCATTTATGACCGCCGAATGCCATCGCCTCAAACATTTCTAAACCGCCGGGTCGGATAGTGGAGAGATCAATTTGATCGCACCAGGCAACATGAACATGTTCAAATTGATCGAATTTCCAGCCGGCAAATGTGAACTTTGCGTGTTGAGTCCAAACGCATGGACCAATTTCCGCTTCGAGAATGCCGGTCTCTTCAAAAAGTTCGCGGCGCGCAGCATCGGCGCTTGATTCCCCATGTTCGATTCCGCCGCCGGGAATTTCCCACCACTGGCCTTTACTGGGATCAGCCGGATCGCGAGCCTCAAGCAAAAGCACATGGCCATCACGGTCAAGCACAACAACTCTCGCCGCCGTGCGTTTTAAAACCCAATCAGCCACAAATGCTCCTAGAGCCAGTTCAACCAACGACCGTGCGGATGGCCAACGGCCAGCGCTCGGTTACTCCCGTCTCTTGATCGTAGGCCCAAAGTGGTGATGGTTCCGCCTTGTTCAACATGAGCAAAGGATTCTTCCGGTCCTTCAATCCATGGCGTATAGGCAATGTCTTCGAAAGTCAGGACATCAATGCCATCAAGCGATGAGATGAAGGTGTCGCGTTGTTCGGCCGAAAAGTAGGCCAACACCCAAGAGGACAACACCACTGGAAGAACATCATTGGGGAGTGAATCGATAACGCCGCGGGTGGCTTCGCTGGCATCGCCCGCAACGAATTGGGGCGGGTATTGCTGTGCAATTTCGATGGCCGCATTCAGCATTTGTAAACGTTGTTGTTGGCCGGGCCAAATACAAGCGCGTAACCATCGTTGTTCGATTTCAGAACGAACATCAATGGGGTTGACATCAATTCCAATACGCGAGGCGATCGTGAACGGTGAGGGCAAAGGAAAAACATCGCTACGTATTTCGCAATGAAGTTGTACCGGCGACTGCGTTGGACCAATAACAATGGCTTCTTCATCATCGAAGTCATAATGAACACAAAATTGATCAAGCGCTTGGTTTAACCCGGCGCTCGTACCAATTTCGACAATGGCGATCGGGCGATCTGCGTTGAGATAGGAAAGGCCAGCCAAGAAAGCCGCGGCCCGACCTACTTCATTGGTTTGCACAGAGCGGTTAGCAAAGGTTTTTGTTAGTTCGTCGCGATGATCGTCAAGGAGTCGACGAAAATGAGGCCACGGATCGTCATGGCTTTCGCCGCGATAAATCGCCGCCAATGTTGAATCTGGTTGTTGCAGCACGATGTCGTGCGTGGCGGCAAAAAATAAAACGGGCATTCGACCACGACGTGAGTTGGGAGCCATCGCCGAATTGATGAATGCATGAATTTCGCTATCGCCCGCACAATGACGGGCAAGATCGGCGTACACCGGGCTGTATCCCGCGAAATCAACCTCAGCCAAAAAGCTAAATAACTGTTCGAGGCGAGGGTCCACATTGGCAAGTTACCAGTCGACTCGTCACGGGAATCGAGAGTGAGGGCAGAATGTCGAGATGGCTCAGACAACGGGAACGCTTCTTCGTCGTGCAATGCGACGCCGTTGTCCAGTCTGTGCCAATAAGCCCATATTTCGTTCTTGGGTTCGTATGACACCGCAATGTTCGCGTTGTGGTCTTTGGTTTAATCGCATTCCTGGACATTGGTTGGGTTCGTGGTTTCTCAACATCATCGTGGTGCAAACAGCATTAGTTATTGAGTTGCTCATTGGGGTAACGATTACGTGGCCCGATCCGCCGATGTGGAATATTGGAATTTTGGCGGTCGTGGTGGCAATAGCCGTGCCGTTTTGGTTTTTCCCTTATTCGCGCACGCTTTGGGCCGCAATTGATTTAGCCATGCGTCCTCTTGATTTTGATGAAGGTGTGGCGCCAGGTTTCGAATTGGAAGAAGATTTTCTGCGCTTCAAACGCGAACGCGATAACGACGACCAAAAATAAATTACGAAATCTCTACGTTGAACGTAACGCGATAACCATTGGGCGCGCCGCTGATTGTTCGACCTTCAAAAACTAATTGAGTTACCGCAGCGATTCGACCAGCGAATGAATTGATTTGTACGAGTGACAAATTTTGCACCGACGTCGTTGGCGCAGGCGCAACCGTGGTCGTTGTCGTCGTGGCGCGGTTTTGACCATTCGTGGCCGGACGTGGAGCAACGGTTGTTGTTGTCGTTGAAGTGGCCGATGGATTGGCATTGGCTTCAAGCGAGGCATCGTCATTGAATTCCAAACCGAGCGGTAAAAGAACGCGGGGGTCGATTCCCGTCACGGTCCACTTCCATCCAGCGCCGGGATCGGCCGGCAACATCACGGCAAAACGTTGTCCGACTTTGGCAGTTACGGGTTTGGCCGGATCGGTGAAGACCTTGACCTGTAACTCGGCTGGGGAAGTCGTGGTGGTTTGTTCATCGCTTGTTGCGGTGTTGTCACCGCCGCAACTCAGCAACACCATGGGAAAAAGAACAATTGTGAGCAAAAGAGTGATGAGTCGCCGCCGGCGGTTTGTAAGGGGAGAAATGCGGAACTCACTCATTGGTATGAGACTACGCAGCGATCCACTGTTCGTGTTACCGCGCCGCGGCGGATCGTTCTAAAGTCAATGCGTGAACTTTGACGAATCACCAGAAGAAGCGGCGCTGCGGGCAGAAATTCGGGCCTTTCTTGACGCCAATGCCAAGTTAAAGACCGGAACGGAAGCGGATTGGTCTCGGGGACCAACCGATGATTCCGAAGAAGCCGCATTGGCATACATCGGGAAGTGTCGTGCCTGGCAAAAGACGCTTTATGACAACGGCTGGTCGGGTATTACGTGGCCGAAAGAATTCGGCGGACGCGGTGATTCACCGGCAGTTGCGGTCATCTTTGGTCAAGAAGCATCGAAATACGACGTCACTGCCGGCTTTGGTGGCGCGGCGCAATCGTTGGTGGGTCCTCCCATCATGCGTCATGGCACACCCGAGCAACAGAAGCGTTTTCTTCCTCCGTTGTTAAGTGGTGAAGAACAATGGTGTCAGTTGTTTTCTGAACCAGGCGCCGGTTCTGATTTAGCCGCGTTGGCGACGCGCGCCGTTCGTGATGGCGACAGTTTCATTGTGAGCGGACAAAAAGTTTGGAACTCAGAAGCACAACACGCTGATTGGGGAATCCTTATTGCGCGTACCGATCCCGATGCGCCCAAACATAAAGGAATCACTTTTTTCTTAGTTGATATGAACACGCCTGGAATTGAAGTGCGACCGTTGCGTCAAGCAACTGGTCAATCACATTTCAATGAAGTGTTCTTTAATGATGTTGTTATTCCGGCCGAAAACGTGGTGGGCGAAGTAAACGGTGGCTGGGCCGTTACGCGCACTGTTCTTTCTTCCGAAGCCGGCATGATTGGTTCGGGTGCCGGTGGCCCCAACGGTTATGAAGGTGTTTTGCAATTGGCCCGCATTAACGGCCGCACCGATGATCCAGTTATTCGCACTCGTTTAGCCGATGTTTATGCCCGCGAATTCATGTTGCGATTGCTCGGTTTGCGTATGCAGTCATTCATTTTGAATGGTCGCGGTAATCCGCCTGATCCTTCAGTGATGAAGAACTACATGGTGCAGTCAGCCGAAATTCGTTACAACCTCGCGATGGAGATCGAAGGTCCATCGGGAATGTTGGATCGCGTCGATGCGCCCCAAAATGGTTTCTGGCAACAGAATCTGATGGGACAGTTCGGCTCCCGCATTGGTGGCGGCACCAACGAAGTGCACCGCAACATGATCGCCGAACGCGCCCTCGGATTACCGCGCGATATTCAGCCCGATAAAGATCTTCCGTGGAAAGAAATTCTTAAAGCTTAAGAACTTTCTTGGCGTTCTCTCGTAAGAATTTCGGCCAGACATCATCTTTGAATCCCACATTGGGCAGTTCCGAGAAGATGCGGTCGTAACTCAAACCCGCGGGGAAGTAGCCGGCGTAAATAACTTTGTCGCTACCGCGCGTATTGGCGTAGTCGATGATGTTCTTCGGGTAATGCTTCGGCGCAAAGGCGGAAGTTGAGTAATACAAGCCCGGCCACTTGAGCATGAGTTTCACGGCCAGTTCTGTCCACGGTTCCGCGCCATGACGCATAACAAATGTCAGATCGGGGAAGTCGTACATTACTTCATCGATCAATTCAACATGCTGAGGCGCAAACGGAACGCGTGGGCCGGGAATGCCGACGCAAATGAAAATAGGTAAATCAAGTTCGCAGCAAAGCGAATAGAACGGATACATCTTTTTGTCGTTTAACGGAACGCGGTAACCCGCCGGAAAAGTCGAGATTGCTTTGATTCCAACTTCGGCATGTACCCGACGGATATCGGCAATCGTGGGCATCACATTGTTGGGATCGAATTCATAACAGGTGATGAAGCGATTGGGGTGTTCATTTAAAGCGCGCACGCAATCAGGGTTTTCCGGTCGGTAACCCAACATCGCCGTTTCAATATTGTGTCGATCGAGGTTGTCGATTAACAGCGCTACCGGATCAACACCTTCATCGGTATCGGGCGGAACATCTTTGAACATGTATTGCGCGGGAAAGCGAAATTCTTTCGACTCGTCGTCGCGCAAATGCGGCGCCAAGAACTTGTACACCTCTTTGCGGTTACGACTCGGCATGCCGACAAACGTCTCAATGATTTTCAGATCAGTTGGGAATCCCATTTCGCCTCTTTTTCGACTCTTTTGCAGAGCGTAGAAATCTACGCCGTGAACTCAGTCTGCGAATTTAGGCGTTCAAGCGGTCGGTTCGGTTCCAGTTTGCTTGCCGAAGCGGAATCGGAAGAGGAAATGGGCGATGAGGCCAGCCGGTAAGGGCAGCCAATAGGAG
>CAYOHV010000079.1:0-7143 GCA_964403825.1 uncultured Bifidobacterium sp.
CTAATTGCGCCAGTTGATCTTGGAATGCGGTGTAATTGGAAACGATATCGATTGTGATGTCATTGCTTTCAAGATGTTGACCGGCAATACGTACGCAATCGGTGAAGTGTTCAACAACTTCATGTTCAACTTCGGCGTAATGCAAGCGCACCGCTAAATCATGGCGACGTTCGCCCGTAGCGATGACATATCGACCTTTAAGTTGCTCGAAGTCCACATCCCATAACCAAGACGGATCGTGACCATCAGCGATTCGACTGTTGATGCCGATGATGGCGGGCGTATCGGGACGCTCAAGAAGATTGAGCGCCTCATGCCAGCCAGCAGGGTTCTTGGCGAGCAACAAGCGAACGGTTTGACCAGCAAATGTTGCCGTGCGATAGCGGCCGGCCACTTCTTCAACTTGTTCCATGGCGTGAATAACGCGTGTCGCATCAATTGAAAATTGGCGCGCGGCTGCAAAAGCAAAGGTGGCATTCATTCGATTGACTCGTCCGGGTAAGGGAAGAGAAATCGAATAGTTCTGGTCGGCATAAATTCCATCGTCAGTGAGTGAGATCGATGGAGTCGGTCGCTGTAAATCGCAATTACTGCACGACCAATTTGTTTCCGAAAATGAAATGCGACCAGCGCATGCCGGACAACCCGACGCATCGGCTGTCCATTGCATACCGGTCGACACCCACACCACATTGTTAGCGGTGAGTGCCGCGTAGGTCACCAGCGGATCATCGGCATTAGCAACCACAAATGTTGGTTGATTTTCCTTGAATGCTTTTCGCCAGGCCTCGGCGAGATGGCGCACTTCTTGTGTTCTATCTAATTGATCGCGACTCAAATTAAGGAGAACAACTCCGCGACGTAATGGGGAAGCGTCACCATGTGAAACTTTGATTTCTAGCAAGACACGGGGCAGCCAACGTTCATCAACCTCCAACACCGCAGTGGCGAAGGCTGATGAGGGGCCAAGAGCCGCAACTAATCCCGGTGTCATATTGGCCCCAAGCCAGTTGGAAATAACGGGTTGGTCGGCGCCGATGGCGGCCGCCAGTAGTCGAGTGGTAGTCGTCTTACCGTTGGTCGCACTCACGATGACCACATCACGAGCACGGGTGAGGTGGGCGAGTAGGTGCGGGTCAACAATGAGAGCGGCCCGACCGCCAATGACTGATCCGGTACCAACGCGAAACTTTTTCGAAAGAGCCGCCACCGTACGACCAATTGCCACGGCCGCAGCCGTGCGGAATCGCGCAAACGGAGTAGGAGATGGTTTCGCCACAGCCCTTGCAGCGTAGTTCGGTGCTTCGCTTGGCTTGGGGCGGCGGTGATCGGGAAATATGCCAAGGTCATGCGCCAGCGAGTAAACCTTGATCTATGAACGATTTCGGCGAACGCAAAGGAACCGCAGTTGTGACCGGTGGAACCGGTGGAATCGGTGCCGCGATATGTCGCATGTTGGCGCAACGAGGTTCGAACGTCGTGTTTTCGTATCGCAGTAATGCCGACGCTGCGAATGCATTAGTAAAAGAACTTGAAGCATCTGGAGTGGCGGCGAAATCAATGTCAGTTGATTTAACCGATGAAACTCAAGCATCCGCTTTAGTTGAACTCGCGGTTAAAGAGTTCGGTGAAGTCCATACGTTTGTGCACGCCGCTGGTCCTCATGTTGATCAAATGCATTTAAGCAAGGTTCCGCCTTCTCGTTATCGCAGTGCTATTGAAGGTGAAGCCATCGCATTCTTTAATGTTCTGCAACCGATGCTGCCTTCACTGCGCGCCGCAAAAGGAAGCATTGTGGCGGTGACGACTGCAGCCACTCGTCGTTATCCCGTGCGCGATGGATTGTCATCGGGAAGTAAAGGTGCCGTTGAAGCTGTGGTGCGCGCCATTGCGGTGGAAGAAGGTCGATTCGGTGTGCGGGCCAATTGCGTTGGGCCGGGAATGTTGACTGACGGTATGGCGGCGCGCTTAATGGCATCGGGCGATTTAGACGATGCCGCGCTGGAAGTAACGATGAAAAATATTCCGTTACGAAAGTTTGGCGATGCCGTTGATATTGCCGAAGCTGTTTGCTTCTTAGCGTCGGACCGAGCCGACTTTATAAGTGGCCAAATGCTCGATGTCGATGGCGGATACGGCGTTTAGTTTCCGCTATCGGCCATCATTGCGCCTTCGATAGCCCATTCCAGTGTGCGCACCAAAGTGCGCGCTGCTGGTTGCACAAGCACCGGATCGATTTGTTCGATATGGGGTAAGCGCAAATCTTCGCGCACATTTTTTGGCAACAAACCGATTGCGGCCGGCGCAATGACCGCAAATGCTGGGCGTGCCGTTAGCGGCAGTGGTGCTCGTAATAGCCAGCGCGATGCATCGCGCGCTTGATCGGACGCAACGAGTTCGGGTTCGAAAGCATTCAAAACATCGTGCAACTCGGCAACTGAACGCGCCGGTGTTTCTCCACCCAGTCGTTCGCAAATGATCGCCATTTCGTTGACATACGCATCGGCTTCAGAATCACTTAGTGGTAGCACGCCATAACGTTGATAGGCGGCCAAGAAACTCACGACTTCAGCGTGGTGCACCCATGAAACTAAATGGGGATCGGTTGCGGAATAAGGACGACCATCGGGTGCCGTGCCGCGCACGCGCTGATGCACTCGGTCCACCATGGCAAATGCTTGATCCGCTTGTTCTTTGGTGCCAAACGTTGTGACAGCCACAAATTGACTGGTATTCGCTAAGCGATCGAGCGGGTGACGTTTGTAATCGGAATGTTCCGCTACACCAGCCATGGCCAGCGGATGCATCATTTGAAAGAACAAAGCGCGCAATCCACCGATGAGCATCGAGCCATCAGCATGAACACGCCACGTCACGCTGTCGGGACCGAAATAACCCGGGTCCCCATCAATGGGTGCGTATAAATCGCGTACCGGTTCGTTTTCGCCCACTAAAAGTGACCGCACACCACGCCCGATTTGGATACGGGCTTCGCCGATGGCACTGCCAAGGTTCTCGGCAAAAGCGGCGACGGTGGGGGGAAGCGAACTTTCAGGCACAACCTAAGCCTAGAGAGAGTTGGGCTCAGAACCACTTTCGAGTGCGAGACTGGCCAAATGTCGTCTGCGCCTTTTGTTTTTGTTACCCGTCAATTGCCGGAACCGGGTATTGAACTGTTGTTGCAAGCGGGATACGAGGTTGACGTATGGCCGGAAGATCGACCGATTGATCGCGCGGTTTTGCTCAACAAAGTGGCGCAATGTGATGCAGTGATTTCGATGTTGACCGATTCGATTGATGAAGAAGTTTTAGATCACGCTCCGCAACTAAGAGTCGTTGCGAATTTCGCCGTTGGCTTTAACAACATTGATGTTGCACTCGCTCGTAAGCGGGGTATCGAAGTAACGACGACACCGAATGTCTTGACTGATGCCACTGCGGATCTTGCTTTTGGATTACTTCTTGCTGCCGCTCGACGTTTTACTGAAGGCGAACAACTTGTTCGCAGCGGTAATTGGGACGGCTGGACACCAACGCAACTTCTCGGTCGGCCCGTTGCGGGGCAGACACTTGGCATTGTGGGTATGGGCGCAATTGGCCAGGCCGTGGCTCGCCGCGCCAAGGGCTTCGGAATGTCGATCGTGTATCACAATCGTCGTCGCGTTGATGTCGCAATCGAAGAAGAACTCGCCGCCCGTTACGTTTCACTAGACGAACTCTTTTCCCAAAGCGATTTCATTTCATTGCATGCGCCGTTGAACGATGAAAGTCGTCATTTAGTGAATGCCGATTCACTCGCCAAAATGAAAGAAACCGCCATCATTGTGAATACGGCGCGTGGTCCGTTGATTGACGAAGTGGCGCTTTCTGACGCACTGCAAAAGAAACGGATTTTTGCCGCAGGACTTGATGTCTTTGCCGAAGAGCCCATCATTGAACCGCAACTAATGACATTGCCGAATGTGGTGATGATGCCTCATTTAGGTTCGGCCACTGTTACTGCGCGACGCGACATGGTGGAACTTTGTTGTCGCAATATTTTGGCCGTTTTACAAAATCAACCGGCACTCACGCCGGCACCCGCCGTGAACTGATCAAATATTTCCAACATATGAGTGGGTGAATGACTGACTGCATCGGCACCAATTCGTTCCGATGCGCCACTTCCGCCCACCACGATGGGGCGATCGGTAACACCACGTAATGCTGAAACAAGTTGACGGGCCGAATCTTCTAAATCGCTTGTGGCCACATGTAAACCAATGGCAACAAGTCGATCCGCAATCGAAATTGCGTCGCGAAACGATTCGAACGGTGTGTCGGCGCCTAAATCGATAATGGAAAAATGACGGGAGCGTAATAAGTCGCCGGCCATTGCGGTTGGTACTGAATGTTGATCACCGGCGGGCGCACCAATGATCACTGTTCCTTTACTGCGACCGGGATGGGTGAACATTGGACCCATGCGGCCGATGATTCGGTTGGTCACTGTTGTCGCCCGATGTTCTTCGGCAATGGACACTTCACCAGCAGCCCAACCTTCACCAATAGATGCCAGCGCCGGACCGAGAAGATCGATGTACACCTCGATAGGGGTGACACCCGAATGCAATGCCGATTCGATGACCGACCAGGTTCCATTTTCATCACCGGCGATAAGTCGATTCCGCAGAAGATCCTGACGATCAATGCGTCCTTCTTGGGGCCGAGTTGAAGGGGAGAGGATGGCTTGAACATCTTTTTGTTCAACGCGCCATTCGCCCGCCGACTTAATAGCGGGAAGTTTTCCGGTGCGGACATAGCGGTAGGCGGTCATGTAATGCACGCCGAGATGTTTGGCCGCGTCAGCAAGCGACATTGAATTTTCTGGCATTTGACCTCCTCCCCGCATGCGACGGTATTCCAAGATCAGACTTCGAGTCTGATCGAGTGGGAATCTGTCGGAAAAATGACGCCTAACGCAGCCTGGCCATTACTGATTGCACCGAAACCAATACATCACAACTCAAATGAGCCTTGAGCCAGTCGAGATTGCGCCGATGGATTTCGTCGTTGGCGTCATAGCGATTCAAAATCACGATTGGTGTTGCGACGTGGGCGCCCTTATCGATCGCCTCCAATGTGAGCGTCACACTATTGATGGTGCCGAGGCCGGCATCGGCGATGACCAAAACTGTGTCTGGTTGTAAAAGTTCAATGAGCGAAACTGCATCACCATTAATTGCTTGTGGTGATCGCACACCACCCGCCGTTTCGATAAAGGCAATATCGGGTGCTGGGAGAGGCCAGTGAATTTCACTGGCGAGATCTTCAACAGTGAACTCTGGTTCACCCAAAGCATCGGCGGCCATCGGAGGCGCCATGGCAACGGGATACCAACGATGGTGAGGACAAATTTCAGCCGGTGATTCACCGGTGGCCTCAGCCAAATAATGAGCATCGGTATAAAGGTCGTGACTTTCAAATGATTGCGCTGGTTTCCGCGCCGAAACGGTGAAACCTTCTTTACGCAGTTCTTTGAGTAATCGCGCTGAAACCCACGTCTTTCCAATTTCGGTCGCCGTGCCAACAACCACCACTAAACGACGCGGGCGCAAACCATCAAATGTCACAGCTGCTCAACTCCGAGTTTGTTGAGAACCTCAATTAGTTGCGAAATTTGTTCGTCAGTATGCGAGGCGGAAAGAGCAACGCGTAAACGGCAAGTGTTTTCCGGAACAGTGGGCGGTCGAATAGCGGGAACAAACATTCCTTGTTCTAACAACGCCGCCGAAAGTTGAATAGCGCGTTTTTCGGTTCCGCACATGATCGGGATAATGGGAGAGTGATGTCCCGGTCGCAGAAGAGAAACATTGTGGCGAAGTTTTTCTTTTAAGGCTTCGCCCTCGGGACTCATAACAATTTGCACGGCTGCATTAGCGGCGGCAGCAGCACCCGGTTGCAGCGCGGTAGTGAAAATCCAACTACGCGATCGATTAACGCAAAGATCAATAATGTTTTGTCGTGCGGCAATAAATCCGCCGAGCGCACCGAGCGTTTTCGAAAGTGTTCCCACTTGGACAATTTCGACGTTGTGATTATGGGGTACCGGTTCCAAAACGCCATGCGCTTCATCGGTAATCAACATTGCGCCAAACGATGCGCAAAGTTCAATAAGTTCGTTAATCGGCGCCGTGTTGCCGTCCATCGAAAAAACAGAATCAGTGACAACGATGATGCGCCCTTCGGCCTGTTCCATTCTTTGATGCAGATCAGCAATATCGCAATGTTTATAAACCTTTACGACCGCGCCATTGCTGCGAGCAAAACGGCATCCATCGATGATTGATGCGTGGTTGAGTTCATCGGAAAAAATCGTGCAACCTTCGCCCCCTAAGGTGCCGAGGAGTCCGATATTGGCCGCAAAACCGGTGGGATAGACCAATGCCGCTTCGGTTTCACGCCATTCGGCTAAACGTTCTTCTAGTTCATGGTGAATTGGTCGCGATCCGGCAATAAGACGCGACGCGCCGGCGCCCGCACCCCAACGTTCGGTGGCGGCAACCGATGCCGCAATGACAGCCGGATGATGGGTAAGCCCTAAGTAATCATTGGAAGAAAACGAAAGAACATCGGCGCCATTCGGCAAGCGACCAAGCGGCCCTAATGAATCGAAAGGAATGGCGCTACGCCAACGATTAGCGGCGCGCACTTGATCGAGTTGTTCGTCAACCCATTCAGTCCATTTGGGCGTGCTCATTGGCAAACCTCATCAAGCGCGGACGCTAAGACCGAAACAATGCGCTCAATTTCATCACTGGTCGAAGTGAGAATGGGCATCAAAACAATGACATCGCCCAGCGGACGCAACAGCACACCTTGTTCGACGGCGGCGGCACAAACTTTGCGACCCCAGCGCAAGTCATCGGTAGGCGGTGCTAATTCAATTCCGCCCATCAAACCTTGTAATCGGATTTCTTTTACATAGGGACGGGGCGAGATTTCTTTTTTCAAAAGATCGGCTAACTCAGACGAACGTAAACGCACGTTTTCTATGACGTCGAGTTCTGTAAATAGTTCGAGATGTCGTTTAGCAACGGCTGCACAAATGGCGTTACCGGAAAATGAATGACCATGGTAAAAAGTGAATTCACTTAAATCGGG
>CAYOHV010000080.1:0-7103 GCA_964403825.1 uncultured Bifidobacterium sp.
TGACCTTGATCTGCATGGGGTAACCCATCCAGCCGAAGATGTCGATGTTGTCCCAACCTTCTTTATTGTCGCCACGCGGCGGGTAGTAGTTGATACGAACAACGTGATCAACGTCTCCATAAAGTTCGGGATACACCTCAGGTTGTAGAACCGAATCGATGACGCCAAGTTTGGAAACTTCTTTTGTTTTGAAGTTGTCCGGATCGTCAAGAACTTCACCATCGCGGTTGCCCAAAATGTTGGTGGAGTACCAACCGCGCAGACCCAACATACGCGCCTTTAAACCAGGAGCTAAAAGCGTTTTCATCCATGTTTGGCCTGTTTTGAAATCTTTGCCGGCAATCGGAACACCTTCACGATGTGAAAGTTCAATCATGCAAGGAAGATCAACGGACAAGTTAGGTGCACCGTTGGCATAAGGAACACCGCTCATCAAAGCGGCGTAGGCGTAAATCTGGCTCGGAGAAATGTTGTCGTCGTTGTTGCGAAGACCTTCTTCAAAAGAAGCAATCGTTGCGTGAACGGCGCTTGCTTCTTGATAGGCCTCGGTTGAACCACACCACACCATTACTAAGCGGTCGCAATTGTTTTCGGCGCGGAAGCGTTCGATATCAGCCATCAATGCTTCGGCCTGCGCCATTTTGTCGGTGATGCTTTTTACGCGCGCGCCGTCAAGACGTTTCACCCAACGTTGATCAAAGACGGCGTCCATGGCAACGACACCTTCGAGTTGTGCGGAGATCGGTCCTAAACCACGATCTTCCAAAACACCTGCGGTTCGCGCGGCCTCAAGGGCGTTGGGGCTAATCGGATCCCAACCACCGAAGACAAGATCACCAAGATCGGCCAGCGGCACGAACTCACGAATTCGAGGGTTGCGGTTTTCTTCACGCTTTCCGAGACGAATATGAGCAAGTTGGCTTAATGAACCAACGGGGGTGGCCAAACCGGCGCGTGCGGCCAGTACGCCGGCAATAAAGGTGGAGGCCACGGCACCCATTCCAGGGGTGAGAACGCCAAGGCGTCCGGTGGCGGGGGCAATGTTTTGGGGCTGAGTCATACCTTAAAGATACGACATTCTTGATATTCATCGAGATCACTAAAGAGATACTTAACAGTAAGGTGGTGGGATGCCGGACCCACGCCACACTCGTACCGTTGAACCCCCCTTGCTCAATCTCACGGTGGCCCAACTTTCGTATCTTGCGGCGGTAGCCGACCATGAAACGTTTGCCGAAGCGGCCGCTGCTGTGGGCGTTACGACTTCGGCGCTCTCTCAGGGATTGGCTGAATTAGAACGACGACTTGGCACCTCACTTTTTGAACGCAGTGGGCGGCGACAAATTTTGCGCAGCGATGCTGAACCAATTGTTCGTTACGCGCAATCAGTGGTTGCGACGACTCGAGATTTAGGAAGGTGGATCGAATCATTCCATTCGGGTGATCGCGGCCGCGTCACTGTTGGCATGATCGATGCTGCCGCCGTTGTGTGGTTTCCCGAATGTATTCGTGCATTTCGCAGTGAATTTCCCGAAGTTGTTTTTCAGCTAGTGGTTGCGCCTTCCGGCGAATTACTGGAACAACTGGAGCGCGGCGATATTGATTTAGCCATCGTTATTGATCGAGCCGAGTTAAACGGTCATTTCCAAATAGATGTTCTGGGAACGGAAACGATTTATGTCGTTCCCCCAAGCGGAGTTTCGGTTAAAGAAATCGGTGATGGACCGTGGGCATTGTTTCCAAAAGGTTCACATTCACGCCAATTAATTGAAGAAGCGTTGCGGCAAAAAAATATTCGACCCGACGTCACAACCGAATCACATCAGCCCGAGGTGTTGCGAGAGTTGGCGCATGTTGGATTGGGTTGGACGGCGCTTCCGGAATCAGCCTTTGCGCCAACGGATGCCGCGCTCGTTCAACTCAAAAAATCTGGGGCTGCATTGACCGAGCGGCGAGTGGTGATGGTGCGAAGGGAAAATCGCAGTGAAACGGCGGCCACATTGCAATTTATTGAACGCGTAAAGGCGACGACTTTCTCCTAAAGGCTTCCGCCTTCTACGATGAAGCGGCTCAAGGAGAGAAGCAACATGGACATTTTGGGAATCAATGATTTGTTGCCCTGGATTGTGTTGGCCTTGGGCGGAGCGTTGGTTATTGGCACCGTTATGGCCATGGTTCGACCTCCAAAAAATCGCACGGCGGGCGATCTTGAACGACCACCAATTGCCCGCAGCGTCGTTATGGTCATCATTGGATTAATTGCAGCAATCTGGGCCATTGCTTCACTGGCTTCGTAGTCGAGGCAATGGTTATGTCGAATAGTTCCGGAACGAATGACGATTTATCGAACGATGCAACAACAGTCCTGACATTGCAATGTCCGGATGCTCCCGGCATTGTTGCGGCCGTTGCCACTCATATTGCTGATTGCCACGGAAACATCGCGCGCGCCGATCAGGAATCAGATTCCGAGTCGCATGTTTTTTTGCAACGAATCGAAATTAACGGACCGATTGATTGGTCGGCATTTCATTCGGGTATGGAAAAACTTGTTGAGCGCTTTTCCATGAAATGGGAATTGCATCATCCAACGGAACAACAAAAAATCGTCATTGCTTGTTCACAAGAGTTGTATTGCGCCGCTGATTTGTTGACTCGTGTTTCTTTAGGTGAATTGCCGGCCGAAATCGTGGCCGTCGTTTCCGATAAACCGGAGGCGCGCCAACTCGCCGATCGCTTTGGAATTCCGTTTCATCTTGTTTCGGGTGGACTCACGGGTGATGAGCGTGCGCAACAAGAAAAGCATTTTGCCAAAGTGCTCAATGAACTTTCACCTGATCTAGTGGTGCTTGCTCGTTATATGCGCATATTGCCGGCGTCCATTGTCGATCAATGGAATGGACGCATGATCAATATCCATCATTCGTTTCTTCCGGCATTCCCAGGCGCGCGTCCTTATCATCGGGCGCATCAACGGGGCGTGAAGTTAATTGGGGCGACTGCTCATTACGTGACGGCGGAATTAGATGCCGGTCCCATCATTGCTCAAGGCGTCGTAAACGTTTCTCATCGCGATGCTGTAAGCGATCTTGTGCGCAAAGGTCGCGACGTTGAGCGGAAGACTTTGGCCGACGCCGTGCGTATGCATCTTGAACATCGCGTTTTGGTGTGGGAAAACCGCACCTGTGTTTTTGCCTAAAGACTTTTCTGATTTTTTGTGCAAGGTGCGAATTTTCGTGCTGCACTAGTCGGGGGAGGTTGCGATGTCTGAGGGGAACTGGCAATCACCACTCGAAGGTTTTCGTGTGGTGGAAATCGGAACGGGTATTGCATCGGGATACGCCGGAAAACTTTTCCTTGATGCAGGCGCTGAAGTCATAAAGGTCGAACCGGTTGATGGCGATCCGTTGCGCTGGTGGTCGGCCAGCGGAAAGAAATTTGCTGTCGCCGCTCCGCTTTTTTCTCATCTCGCCGCCGGAAAGACGTCGATCATTGGATCGGCCACCGATGCAAACATCGAAGATTTACTTTGCGATGCCGACATTGTTATTGAAAGCGGTGAAGTCGATCCGGCCGCACTGCGCCGTCGTAATCCTCGTCTCGTTGTTATTTCGTTAACGCCATTTGGTCGCACCGGCCCTTATGCCGATCGCGCCGCTACCGAATTCATTGTGCAAGCCGAGTGTGGATCAATTGCTGGACGTGGCGTAGTTGAAACACCACCAGTGCAATGGGGTGGCCGCACTTCGGAATGGGCTGCCGGTGTCTACGGTGCAGCCGCAGGATTGGCCGTTGCTATTGGCGTTCGTAATGGAGCTGATGGCGCGGAGTTAGATGTGTCGTGGATTGAGTCGGCACAGATTTCCAGCAATTTGTTTTCCGATCCGCTCTTTAGTTTTCTCAAAGGTGTTTACGGAATTGATCCTCCTCTTCCGGCGCGCAGTGTTGAAACTCCATCCATTTATCCAACTGCGGATGGATGGATTGGTTTCAATACCAATGGTCCTCAACATGCCGAAGCGTTTTTGCGACTGATTGAACGACCGGAATTAATTGATGAGGGTTATGTACTGGCCTCAAATCGTACGGCTAACCGTTTGGAATTTGATGATTGGGTGCGCGCGTACACAACTAAACACACCACGGCTGAGATCTTGGCTCGCGCTGGTGAACTTCGTTGTCCGACGGTACGCGTTAATGACGGTGAGTCAATTCTTCAAGACGAACAACTTGTAGCGCGCCAATTCTTTGCATCGAGTGCAGATGGTTCGTTTATGGCGCCGCGACCGCATTACCTCATTGATAATGAACGTCCGCCAAAGCCCAAGGCCGTTCCAGTTTTGGGTTCGGGCACCGTTACATTGCGCGGCGGTATCGATTTACCTCCGGTAACAAAGTCAATGCCCCTCGAAGGACTCAAAGTTTTTGATGTCACCTGTTGGTGGGCCGGGCCTTCTAATACGCAATTACTGGCGGCGTTAGGTGCTGAAGTAATTCACGTTGAATCAGTAAAACATCCCGATCCGATGCGTTATGCCGCGGCGGTGATGTTCATTGATCGCGATCAATGGTGGGAAATGAGCTCGTTCTACGTGAGCATCAACACCAATAAATTGGGGATCACTATTGATTTAAATGAGCCTGACGGAATTGCTTTAGCGGAACGCTTAGTGCAGTGGGCCGACATCGTGGTGGAAAATTACACACCACGGGTGATGCCGAAATTTGGATTAGGTCCCGATCGAATTCGTGAACTTAACGACACAGCCGTGATGGTTCGACAACCGGCGTTCGGTTTAACTGGACCTTGGTTAGATCGTGTCGGCTTTGCGCAAAACATGGAACAGATGTCAGGACTGGCGTACCTAACCGGCTATCCCGATCAAGAACCATTAGTGCCACGCGGGCCGGGCGATCCTTTAGGCGGTGCCCATGGAGCCTTCGCCACCCTCACTGGTTTAGTGGCGGCGCAACAAAAAGCAAAAGGTTGTTTAGTAGAGGTGGCTTTGGTGGAAAGCGCCATCAACATTGCGGCCGAACCGATTGTCGAATTCACTGGTACTGGCGTGATGATGCAACGCGATGGAAATCGCAGCGCGCATTGTGCACCACAAGGCTTATACGACTCCAATGAAGATGAGCAGTGGGTTGCGATATCGATCGCCGATAACGAGCAATGGAACGCGCTTTGTCGGATTGTGAATGACGATCGTTTATTGCAAGACAAATTTGCGACTCATGCCGGTCGACGAGAACATCATGATGAAATTGATGCACTGCTTTCGGCGTGGACGAAATCGAAATCGCGTGACGAAGCAATTTCTGTTCTGGCGGCGGCTGGTGTTCCCGCCGGCAAAGTTCAAGATCCGCGCTTGTCGCATGAGAATGAACATTTACAAGGTCGGAAATTCTTTGAGGAATCTCCCAATCCCGTCATTGGTTCTTTGCCGGTTCCCATGATGCCATGGCGTATGAATGGCATTGACAAATGGATGCGTCGACCGGCGCCACTAATGGGCGAACATAACCAATACGTCTTTAGCGACATGTTGGGAATTAGCGGCGCCGAATTAGAGCGCCTGAAATCGATGCAAATTATTGGCGATAAACCAGCAACGTGATTTAGTAGGCGCGTTTAAAGACGGCGACGAAATCGCGTGCATCCGGCGACAAGTAGCGATTGGCACCTTTAAAAGATTCGGGTAGAAGTTTCGTTCCCGATACTGATGCAGGATCGCCTGGCGTGGTTGGTTGATAGAAGTTAAATGTCGTCCACACCGTGTTGATGTCGAGTTCCATTGCTCGCACACAACCGGCGCGCAGCATTAAATCGGCCAGCGAAAGCGCGCCTAACCCGTCGCCGTAGCCATAGACAATGCCGCCCGTTGCGGTTACGCCGACCGCTGAACGCCAAGCCAAAATCTTGTTACCGAACGTGGCGCCCCATGCACCATCGGAATTGTCACTTAATCCCGGCGCTAATTTGCCAGGTGCAGCACCTGATTGTGTGGTGCGACTTAATGGTGAAACTGGTGCCGGTAATCCGCCACCGTTATCAACAATGAGATCAAGGTTTTGACGCACGGTGCGAATAGTTGGGTTCATGGTGAAATCACGTCCCCACACACCAACCGATGCAGTGCCGTCAGCCAAGATCACAAACGATGCCGCGCCATCGCGTAATGGCTTATGCATCACGCCATCGTCGTAGTAGCCGCCGCGTGCATCTTGCATACGGAAACCTGAATTAAACGCAGCAATGAGATTGAGACGTCGATCAAGTGGAACTTGCGACGGTTTATTCCAGCGACCGCCGGGCTCTTCGGTTCCGGGGAATTGTTCAAACGACGCAGTCTTTGGATCAATCCACGTCAAGCCGGCCAATAAACGAGTACGAACTGAATCGGGACGAACTTGTGTTGTGTACATCGTGGCCGCGCCACCAACTGTCGGACCGATCTGTTGCCAAACACCTTCGTTTTCGAGCGGAGTTACACCAAAGGGAACAGCAACATTGGCGGGCTTAGGTAAATGAGGTGCGGTCGTATCAACTGATGTCGTAGGCGTTGAGATAGTTCCAATGGCGCGATCAGGTTCTCCACCAGCTTCAGGCTGATTGCGTAAAAGATGCCAACCTTCAATTGAATTAAGAACATCTCCCATTCCGTTATCGCGCATCCATTCCGCGCCGCGTTCGATTAACGAAAGATTTGATGGCGTTGCCATTGCTTTTCCGAACGAAACCAACGGCACCAACATGACAATGACAACTGCGGCGAGTGTGATCTTGAACCACTTGGGAATACGTCGTTGACGTAAAGGTTTTGTTCCGCTTTCCGTTAATGGAGATGGCGCGGCGGCATTAATAGTGAGTGATCCCGACGGCGAAGAACTCGGAGTGCTTTGTGTCGGCGTTGATTCGGTTTCCGAAAGCAAAGAAAGGAGCGGATCTAAATCAGAATTCCCAGGGCCCGGATTGTTTTCATTGTTGTCGGCCATAGCGTTAAAAGGTTCCCACTGCTCTGTACTTCGCCCGCCGAAACAGTAGTTAGAAAAAAAGTCAATGTGGGGACGCGCCCTATTTTTCAGCCGAAAGTCACTTT
>CAYOHV010000081.1:0-6904 GCA_964403825.1 uncultured Bifidobacterium sp.
CAACGAAATCGAGCGATGGATAGAGACGGGTATTGCCATCGTTGCTTACCTTCACGCGAACATGCGTTGACTGCACTCCGCGAATCGGCGCCAAATTGGAATACGTCGAATCGATGAAATCAACATTCGCAATACGTAACGCCGGTAATCGTTGGCCAGTAACGGCAATGTACATACGTGCCCCAATACCAACATTGGTTTGTAATGCCGCTTGATCGTTAGGAGTTTTGTCCACGACCAAAATGCCGCCGGAATGGTCCCCCACGCGGGCCAAATTGGGAACGCGCAACGTGAAACTGACACTTACCGACTGTTTCGCCGGCAATCGCACTTCGGTAGCCGGGATTTGAATCCAACTACCGACATCGCGTTGTTCGGGCATTTCTCCCGTACGCGGATCAGGCGTTGAAAGGGCAAACGCTCCACCGGTTTCGGTGGCATACCCATCGGAAGGGTAAAGAACAAACGTGCGATCAATTTCAGAATGATTGGTGATGACCAAAGAATCCGTCAGCGTCGTCCCCGCGGCAATGTCATAAACAAAGATTGATCGACCGGTTTTGGAAGTGGAAAAAGGTGCCACCGAAAAATTGGCGGTTGTGACGGCATACGCCGAAATGGGCGCCGAGAAAAATGCGGTCAGTACAATTACTGCACTCGCTAGCACGAGTCGAACGCGATTTGAATGAAGCCTCATTCCAACACCAACGTTGCCGTAGCGAAATATTCTCCAACCGATTGCGAATTCGGCACATCAACCGTCACCGTCGCCGTCACGGTGAAAGTTCCCAAGGATGTTTGCGCCACAATGGCGCGACATAGTTCGACACTTCCGCCCGACACCATAGAAATAGGGATATTCGACGCGACCAGTCCTGCCGAGGAATTACCGGCGCCGCGACACGTCACTTGCAATTTGATGGCCGAGGCCGGAATGCGGAATTCGTTCGACGATGTTCCAGGAATGCGTAAATCGGAAAAATTGGCGGTCAGTTTCCAACCGGCGGCAACGCAACGCGTATCGGAGATATCTATCCGCGAAATTGTGGTTGATGCGCTGCGGGACGATCCGCTAACAGTAAGAGATCCAAAAACGTTGTCGGTGCCCGTTTGTGTAAACGAAAGCGAGCCGGTACAGGCACGTGCTTGCACGGTTATTGGTGTCAGCGTTCGCGACGATTCAATTGGTGTGTTGGTGTTATCAAGTTCGACTGCCGCCAAGTGCGTCACACTGGTTGAACTAGGCGCGAAGTTAACGGTGGCTTGGCCGTTGCTATCGACGGTAACTGTGGAGGAATTGGCATCAGCTCCGGCAGCCCCAACTCTTTCCGAAAGTCGCACGGTTGAACCTGGTGTGAATTCTTTCAATGTGACGGCGGTGTCTTCACCCAAACGAATTGTGGCGCTGGAAAGCGTCAATGCTCGAATACCCAGCACTCGAAGTTTCAGCGACGCCCAGTTCCATGCCACTCCGTTTTCCATATCGCGCAGCCGTAGCCAAACATCTCCGGTGGGCGCACCAGCAGAGAAGGTCACGGTGTTTGACGTCGTCCACAAAATGCCACCGACCGTCGTGGTGAGGTTGCCCGTCACACCGGTGGCACTGCAATTAGTGAGTTGCTCATTGGTACAAACATCAATCGTCAGTGCGCGACTACCGGTCCACCCCAATGTTTGAACCGCCAATGGAGTGCCATAGCGAACAGTTTTCACGCCTTGCAAGGCAAATAATGAAGGAATGCGAGGCTCATAAGTGAGATGGATGGGATAACCGCTGGTATTCAAACTTCCGCGCGCATTAAGCCCAGCACCAGACGACACGATGACTTTGACACGACAAGGCTCGGTAACAGTGGCCGAAATTTGCACGCATTTCGCCGCACCGGCATCGCCCGTAATGGAACGAATAGCGGTAAAGGTCTTCGAGTACTCCTGATTGCTTAAAAAGCCAGCAGCCAGATTGCCGCTATTAACTGTTTGCGCGTTAGTCCACGCCTTCACTTCCTGGCAGTACGCCAATTTCGCATTGGCATCGCTTCCCGCCACTACATCGGCTGATTGCAGCGGCGTTCCATCGCCTTTCACATTGGCGCATACAAACGCTCGAAGGCGAGCCAAACTTGTGATGCCGTTCGAATATTTATTGTCGACACGCAATGTAATGGTGTTGCCCGTGAGAATATCGGTAGCCGGCGAAATAGTTGCCGATGAAGTGGTTTGCGCTTGCACTAAACGGTTCGGTATCACCACTAATGGAATCGCCAACAGTGCAACAAGCGCCAGACAGAGCAAAACGAGAATGCGTTTTTTCATACAATCACCAACGTCAACACGCCCCCATAGGTTCCGCGCAAAACAGAACCAATCAGTGCCACATGGAGTTCGGCTTGCACTTTGAACACGCCACCACCACCGCCGGCCCGAGCGTTGCAAAGCGATACTGGTTGCACAGTCGATAAATTTCGTTCGCTATTGGCAGAAATATCATCGCTGCGACCGTTGAAATCATTAAGTGGTTGACATCTCGGAACCACGGTGATGTTCGCCGCCGGAATAGAGAAACGAGAGTTGGTACTGTTCACCAGATTGCTAATGGTGGCGTTGATACTCCAACCCGCCAGCGAGCCGCGCCGATCGGCGATGGTGATTTCTTGTAATTGCAAAACTGTTGACCGCGATGAATCGATATCAATCGAACCCGAAACTTGCGTTATTGTGTCTTGCGAGACTTTTAATCCGTTATTGGGAATATCAAAGGTGACCGTCTGCGAAAGATCACAGCCATTAGCGCCAAACGATTGACATTGCGCGGCTTGAAATGTCACGGGTGCGATAACGCGGGTGGCAACGATTTCCGAAAGATCAGCGGGATTACGTTCAGCGGCGGCGAAGCCCATCACTGCAACATCGGTAAATCGCATTTTCACGGTGAATTTTCCTGCGCTGTCACTCGTAACCACCACCTGCGCACCGAATCGCGCTGCTTCTTTCCATTGCGATACGACGATTGAAGTAAGGGGCGTAAAACTTTCACCGGTAAGCGTGGTTTCAGAATTCAGTCCCACCACTTGGGGTACGGCGATAACGGTGCGAGTGCCCAGAACCGTAAGCGGAATATCAACCGAATCAATCAGTCCATCGGAAAGGCGCAGAATACGAGAACCCGCGGTGGCTGATGAAGCCAACGAAAGTGAATTGGATCCCGCAACAAAATCACCGCCGGACGCTGCGGTGCGCAGTGTGCCGCTTAACAATGATGTTGAACAGTTCAAACCAACGCCGTCGCATAATTCGGCTTTTATCGTTTGTCCGGTGCGCCAATTGGTGCCACTAAATGTCACCGTCGAAGTTCCCGGCACCATGGCGCTCTTTGAACCGTTAACACCCGTAATGGATGCAACACTCGCGCCCGCGTTGGGTTTTACATAAAACGAAATGGGAACGTCAGTTGTCCAACCACCGCTCGCAATTGGAACTTGGCCCGCCGTAGTTGAAACGGCCACCGAAACAGTGCAATCAAGAGTGACGCCGGCAGTCTTCGCCACACAGGTTGCGTTATTCCTACCAATAGCAGTGCGTTTCGCGCCCACAGTGGTGGTGTAAGTGCGGCCGGCGGTTATTCCCCCGCCACCGGTAGCGCCGCTAATGCCTTGACCCGAATCGGAAACAGAATTCAAACCATTCGATCCCGTAGGAACACCAACTTCGGCGCCTACACAATCATTCACATCGCGAACGCGTAAGGGTCGGCCAGATGAATCGGCGTTACCGCAAATGGACACACCAAAGAAACGACCGCCCGACCATGCACGGTCAGAAGTAATAGTGACGTTGATTGTCTGTCCGTGCACCAATTCGGATGATGGATCAATCAACACTGTGGGATCGGCCGCCGCCGACGGCAACGCAATACGAAACACCGATGGAATAGCGATGACGATCATGGCTACGCAACTCAAAACGACGAGCGCAAAAAAACTTCGCGGTCGGTGATGACGCAATTTCATGTGACGACCACCAAAATCGATCCGCTGTAAGTACCACTGCGTAACCAACCCGGAATTTTGACGGTGAAATCAGCGTCGATAGTGACGGGCACTGACACCGAGCCAATCGGTAATGAACAAAGAACCAACGGCGATGATGCATCGAGTTTCCCAGCCGTGCCGGCGCGAGCTAACGACGTCTGTGCTGAACCACAGCGCGGCGTGAGCGTGACATTGCTCGGTGCCAACGTGTCGGTGCGTTGTCCGGCGGCGCCCCGTAACTCTGACATCGTGAGGGACACCGACCAACCAGCGCGGGTGCCACGGGCATCATCGATACGTATTTGTTTGATTGAGCCGCTCGTGGAAAGTTCCGTACCCGTTTCCGCTACATCGCCCAAACGAATGTCGTTGGAAACCTGCGACATCGTTAACGGACCGCTGGCCACAGAAAGTCGGAAGTTTTGTGATCGCTCACAGCGGTCGGAACGACAGGCCGTTTCTATGGGCACAAAAGGCAGCGAAACCTCGGTGCCACTTACCGGCTGTGCCGAGTTGCCCGTAACTTCGAAACCGCGCAGATGCGTTGTTGAAGCATCTCCAACCACGATCGACACAATGAAATCGCCTAAATCATTTGCGGTTGACGCCACTGATAACCCGACCAAGGCACTAGCCGTTGCTTGTTGCACTCGCACCGACGAATTGGGTGTGAAACCGAAACCGTTCACAATCACGGTTTGACCACGCACCACCGAATTTGGTGTTGCCGTAATTGAACGCGCTCCCAAAATTCGGATCGGCACCGACGCCACCTGTATGAATGAATTGCGCACAAACAACCAACGATCACCCGGTGTCGCGATCACCGGCACTGTTACCGAATTTGCGCCATTGGCAAATCCACCACCCGACGACGCCAAATTAAGTGAACCGGCGGATTGGCATTTCGTGCCATCTTGATCACAAAGTTCGGCGGTTAACGGCGTGTTGACGAAATCCCATTTCGTTCCGTCCAGCGTTATAACGGAACCAGCGCGCGCTGCTTTTTTGCCGGTACCCGCATTGGTGATATCGGAAATTGAGACTGTCGGCGTTGACATCCGAAATGTGGCTGTTACCGAATAGGCCGACGACCATTTTGTTGTCAGCAGGTCATAGCGGTCGCCGGTGGCCCACACCACACAATCACGCGTGATCTTCGTTGAGCGCGGAACACAAGAGGCGCCCTCAGTGCCGAAACCAGTACGGCCTGCGGTCAGCTCGGCGGTGTAGGTGCGATTCGCGGTTAAGGCATTACCGGGAAGCACTGCCGTTGAGTACGAACTTAGATACCCACTATTGGAGAGATAGCGCGAATTGCAATGACGAGTTTCGTCAAGAGTTTCTATTGGGTCCCCGGTTCGAGTGACGTTCCCGCAAATACGCACGCGCATATAACCCCAACTGGTGCCGAGGGTATTCACCACCGTGGCCGTAATGATTTGTCCACTACTTAAATCAGTGGAAGGTGAAATTGAAACCGAGGCTTCATCGGCAGCAGCTGCTTTTGGAGTGCGCAGCACTGATTGCGCAACGACACCACTGGCAACGACTACGACAAGACAAAGAGAGACAAAAAGAATTCGTTGCGACCGACTACGACGCGCCACTGCTCTTCGTCGTGGCGACGAAGAGCAATTCATTCGAAAAACGCGTGGCGCGCGATGTGGTCGAGTCACGAGGAACTCCGGCTATTCGGCATGGCTGGGGGAATCGGGTTGGCACTTTTTGGAATGAGCCGAGGGACACATTCCGCCCATAGTGTAAAAAAACTAACAGTGCAAGTGGTGGAGCCTCGAGTGACGGCACAACGGATTATTTGAAGGGCGCAACTGCCCCGTCTTGACCATGCATGACTAGAGTTTCCTTGCCGCTCTTATGACGACGCCCACTCCCCCCGCCGACGAAGATTTCGCCCCGCTGTCCTTTCGACAGCGCACCGCTCGTATCGCGGCCCTAGTAGTGATCTTGCTTATTGCCGCTATGTGGGGTTGGGCATTTTTTGCTACGCCGCGCGGCCTTCCCGGCGCATTAGAAAATCGATCATTCCCCGATGCCGCCGAACCAATTTGCACCAAGGCAGCCGAGCAAATTGCCGCCTTACCCCTCGCCTTTACAACTACCGATCATGTGACCCGCGCTGGTGTCATTGCACAGGCAAATTCATATCTAAGTGGAATGCTCGACCAACTCGACCAAGTTGTTCCTTCTGAACCCGCTGATGAAAGCGCTTCAATTAAAGAGTGGTTAGGCGATTGGCGTGTGTACGTGTCTGATCGCACCAACTATGCCCAACGCTTACAAACTGACCCAGAAGCACGCTTTTATGTAACGGCCAAAGACCGTCGTCAGATCACACAACCAATTGATTTTTTTGCCAAAGCAAATTTGATTTACAACTGTCAAGTGCCGAGCGATATCGAATAAAAAGCATCGCCGTTGTTATCGCCCGAGGCGCGCTAATCCTCGTGTTGCGAGACGCACCAAACTTTCATCGGCTTGTAACTCCGACAAGTCGGCCATCGTGACCCAGCGCATCTCCGTTGATTCGTGATTGGGCGCAAATACCGAACCTTCAGGTGCGAGTACGAGGTAACGAATATCGAGATGAAGATGCGGCTGCTCTTTGGGCGGCTCAACGAGATGAATATCGAGATCAATGAACGGTTCGACGACCCGCAAATTTTCGATACCGGTTTCCTCCGTCGCTTCACGCAACGCGCTTTGCGGAAAATCGTTGGAGCCGTCTACATGGCCGCCAGGTTGCAACCATTTACGCAACTTCGTGTGATGTAACACCAAAAAATTCTCGGTGTTCTCTTCTACTACGAGTGCCGAGGCAGTGAAATGTCCATCGAGACAAGTGCGCCATAAGG